>NZ_JBYCLG010000219.1:0-6160 GCF_057473785.1 Mycobacterium sp. TH-M103 | reverse complement strand
CGGGTGCCCGCCGACATGCTGGTCGGCGAGGAGAACGGCGGGTGGCAGCTGATCACCACCCAGCTCAACAACGAGCGGGTGATGCTGGGCCCGGCGGGACGTACCGCCGGCATCTACGACCGGGTGCACGCGTGGGCGTCCAAACCCGGTAGCGACGGGGTCACCCCGATCGACCACGCCGACGTCAAACGAGCGCTCGGTGAGATCTACTCGATGTGGCGGGTCAACGAACTGCTCAACTGGCAGGTGGCCGCCGCGGGCGAGGACATCAACGTCGCCGACGCCGCGTCGACGAAAGTCTTCGGCACCGAACGCATTCAGTACGTCGGTCGACTCGCCGAGGAGATCGTCGGCAAATACGGCAACCCCGCCGATCCGGGCACCGCCGAACTGCTCGGCTGGCTCGACTCCCAGACCAAGCGCAATCTGGTGATCACCTTCGGTGGCGGAGTGAACGAAGTCATGCGAGAGATGATCGCGGCCGCGGGACTCAAGGTGCCGAGGGTGCCCAGATGACAGATATCCAGGAGGCCGTCGCCGAGATCAAGGCGGCGGGCGCCCCCAAGCCGCGCGTCGGGCGCGACCCGGTGAACCAGCCGATGGTGAACAACTGGGTGGAGGCGATCGGCGACCGCAACCCCATCTACGTCGACGAGGCCGCGGCCAGGGCGGTCGGCCACCCCGGAATCGTGGCCCCGCCAGCCATGATTCAGGTGTGGACGATGTTCGGGCTGGGCGGTGCGCGTCCCAAGGACGACCCGCTGGGGCCCATCATGCAGCTCTTCGACGACGCGGGGTACATCGGCGTGGTGGCCACGAACTGCGAGCAGACCTATCACCGTTATCTTCGCCCCGGCGAGCGGGTCGCCATCACCTCCGAGATGGGTGACGTGGTCGGGCCGAAGCAGACCGCGCTGGGCGAGGGCTTCTTCGTCAACCAGCACATCACGTGGCGGGTGGGTGACGAGGACGTCGCCGAGATGAATTGGCGCATAATGAAATTCAGGCCGCGCGAGGAATCCACGGTGGCTGCCACGGTTCCGGCGGACCTGGACCCCGACGCCATGATGCGCCCGTCTTCGTCGCGGGACACCGCCTTCTTCTGGGAGGGTGTCAAGGCGCACGAGCTGCGGATCCAGCGGCGCCCGGACGGGAGCCTGCAGCACCCGCCCGTGCCCGCGGTGTGGCAGGACAAAGCAGCGCCGATCGACTACGTGGTGGCCGGCGGCAACGGCACCGTGTTCAGCTTCGTGGTGCACCACGCGCCGAAGGTGCCCGGCCGCACGCTGCCGTTCGTGATCGCTTTGGTCGAACTCGAGGAGGGCGTGCGCATGCTGGGTGAGCTGCGTGGCGTGGACCCCGGCGAGGTGAGGATCGGAATGCCGGTGCGCGCAACGTATATCGACTTTCCGGCCGGTGCCACCGGCCCGGAATGGACCCTCTACGCCTGGGAGCCTTCGGCATGAGCGCACCCGTTGTCGAGGTGGGCACGACGCTGCCCGAGCTCAAACTCTACGGCGACCCGACGTTCATCATCTCGACGGCCCTGGCCACCCGGGACTTCCAGGACGTGCACCACGACCGCGACAAGGCGCAGGCCAAGGGGTCCAAGGACATCTTCGTCAACATCTTGACCGACACCGGTCTGGTGCAGCGCTACGTCACCGACTGGGCCGGTCCGTCGGCCCTGATCAAGTCGATCGGGCTGCGGCTGGGCGTGCCGTGGTACGCCTACGACACGGTGACTTTCTCCGGTGAGGTGACTTCGATCGAGGACGGTCTGATCACAGTCAAGGTGTTGGGCCGCAACAGCCTTGGCGATCATGTCATCGCCACGGTGACGTTGACGATTGGGGATGCGTGATGCTGTCCGGTAAAGCGGCGATTGTCGGCATCGGCGCCACCGACTTCTCGAAGAACTCGGGGCGCAGCGAGCTGAGGCTGGCGGCCGAGGCGGTGCTGGACGCGCTGGGCGATGCCGGTCTCTCACCGTCGGACGTAGACGGGCTGACCACCTTCACGATGGACACAAACAACGAGACCGCGGTCGCGCGTGCCGTGGGAATCGGCGATCTGAAGTTCTTCTCCCAGATCGGTTACGGCGGCGGCGCCGCGTGCGCGACTGTCCAGCAGGCCGCGATCGCCGTCGCCACCGGGGTGGCCGACGTCGTCGTCGCCTACCGGGCCTTCAACGAGCGCTCGGGCATGCGCTTCGGCCAGGTGCAGACCCGCCTGGTGGGAGACGGCGGCGCACAGGCGGATTCGACAGCAGCGGACAATTCGTTCTCGTATCCACACGGGCTCTCCACCCCGGCAGCGCAGGTGGCCATGATCGCCCAGCGCTACATGCATCTGTCCGGCGCGACCAGCCGCGACTTCGGCGCCATCTCGGTGGCCGACCGCAAGCACGCCGCCAAGAACCCGAAGGCCTATTTCTACGAGAAGCCGATAACGATCGAGGACCACCAGAATTCGCGGTGGATCGCCGAGCCGTTGCGGCTGCTGGACTGCTGCCAGGAAACCGACGGGGCCGTGGCGATCGTGGTGACGTCGGTGGAACGCGCGCGCGACCTCAAGCAACGCCCCGCGGTGATCGAGGCGGCAGCGCAGGGCTCCAGCCCGGACCAGTACACGATGGTCAGCTACTACCGCCCCGAGCTCGGCCTGCCCGAGATGGGCGTGGTGGGCCACCAGCTCTGGCGGCAGTCCGGGCTCAAACCGAGCGACATCCAGACCGCGGTCATCTACGACCACTTCACACCCTTTACGCTGATCCAGTTGGAGGAGTTGGGTTTCTGCGGCAAGGGCGAGGCCAAGGACTTCATCGCCGACGGCGCGATCGAGGTGGGCGGCCGGCTGCCCATCAACACCCACGGCGGCCAGCTCGGCGAGGCTTACATTCACGGCATGAACGGCATCGCCGAGGGCGTGCGGCAGCTGCGCGGCACTTCGGTGAACCCCGTACCCGACGTCGAGCACGTGCTCGTCACCGCGGGGACGGGCGTGCCGACGTCGGGGCTGATCCTGGGCTAAGCCGCCGGCGGAAACCGGGCGCGAAACCTAGGCCGGAATCAGCTCGACGCCGGAGAGCACCACGGCGTTGTCGCGCGACGGCGCGACCACGCTGGCCATCACACGGCCGTCTTCCTTCCAGATGGCGACGCTGAGCGTCTCACCGGGGAACGCCACCCCGGCGAAGCGGGCCCCGTAGGCGGCCACCGCGCCGGCGTCGCCGTCGAGCAGGGCGTCGGCGATTGCCTTGCAGGTCATGCCGTAGGTGCACAGGCCGTGCAGGATGGGACGCGGAAAGCCCGCTGCCGCAGCAAATTCCGGATCCGAGTGCAGCGGATTGCGGTCGCCGCAGAGCCGGTAGAGCAGAGCTTGTTGCGGCAGGATCGGCATCGCGACTTCCAGATCGGGCGCCCGGTCAGGAGCCCCGTCCGATCCCGACGGCCCGCGTGAACCGCCGAATCCGCCCTCGCCGCGGGCGAAGATGGACCGCTTCTGCGTCCACAGCAGGGTGCCGTCCGGGGCGCTGACCGTGGTCTCGCTCCAGATCACCGCGGCCTTGCCCTTGTCCCAGATGTCTGTGAACCGGGTCACCGCGCGCGCCGAACCCGCCGGCGGCAGCGGTGCCGGCACCTCGATCCGCTCGCTGGCGTGCAGCACCTTGCTCAGCTCGATGTCGATGCCGGGGAACTGCACCGTCGGCGGTGTGGTCATGTGGAAGGTGGCGGCGACGTTGCCGAACGTCGGGAGCACCTGCGGTGTGTCGTCGACCAGGTAACGCAGTTCGTGGGGGTCCATCGGATCTTTGCCGGCGCCCAGCCCGAGGTGGTAGAGCTGCACATCGCTGCTGGTCCAAGAGAATTCGATGGGTTCCAGCTCGGCGGCCAGGGCGACGTCCACGTCGATGGGCATCTCAGGCTTCCCCCGCGATGTGTAGAGCGGCCAAATACCCGAAGGTCATGGCCGGACCGATGGTGCCGCCCGGGCCGGGATAGGTGTGTCCCATCACCGGGGCGCTGACATTGCCTGCGGCGTAGAGCCCTTCGATGATGGTGCCGTCGTCGCGCAGCGCACGGCCGTGCAGGTCGGTGCGGATACCGCCCTTGGTGCCCAGGTCCCCGGGAACCATCTTGGCGGCATAGTACGGCGCGTGGCTGATCTCGCCGAGGTTGGGATTCGGCTTGTTGGTGGGGTCACCGTAGTACTTGTCGTAGGCGCTCTCCCCCCGGTGAAAGTCGGCGTCCACGCCCGAACGCGCGAAGCCGTTGAAGCGCGCCACCGTGTCGGTGAACGCCGACGTCGGCAGTCCCGCCTTTTCGGCCAGCTCTTCGAGCGTTTCCGCCTGGACGATCACCCCGGAGTCCAGCCATTTGCGTGGAATGCGCTGGCCGGGTTGCAGTCCGGCGAAGATGTAGCGGTCGCGGTACTGCTGGTCGAACACCAGCCACGCGGGGATGTTCTCTCCCGGCCCGGGCCCCTGCCCGTACTCGCCGCCGTACATGTGGTGGCAGGCTTCGACGTAGGGCATCGATTCGTTCATGAACCGCTTGCCCGACATGTTGACGATGATCGAGCCCGGCGAGTTGCGCTCCGAGAGCGCGAACCACGGTGCGCCCACCAGCGGCACCGTCGGGCCCCACCACGCGTCCTCCATCAAATCCAGTGCTGCGCCCAGCTTTTCACCGGCTAGGATGCCGTCGCCGGTGTTCGCTTTGGCGCCGACGGTCCATTCGGTGGTGATCGGCGCCCGCTGATATTTCACCCGCATCTGTTCGTTGTGCTCGAATCCGCCGCAGGCCAGGATCACGCCGCGCCGGGCCCGGATCAGCCGGGGCTCGGTCGATTCGGGTGCGTCGGTGTCGCGCACATAGATTCCGCGCACCACCCCGTCCTCGACGCAGAGGTCGGTGAGTGCGGTGTTCAACTCGACCGGCACGCCGGCCTGCCGCAGCCCGATCCGCAGCGGGCCGATCAGCGCTCGGCCCATGCCGACGAGGTTCTTGCCCGTCGCCTTCGCCCACATCGTGCGCGCGCCGACCTTCAGGCTGCGCACCACGCCGCGCGGGTGTCGTTTGAGCTGGTTGAGCCGCACGTAATCCTGCTGCATCACAACGACGTTGAGCGGGACCTTGCCGTACGCCGGCTCCAGCCCGGCCATGTCGGCCCCGAGCTTGCGGGCGTCGAACGGCTTGGGCTCGATCGAACGCCCGCCCGCGCGCCCGCCCGGCGCCTCGGGGTAGTAGTCGGAGTAACCCGGCACCCAGCACATCTTCAGCGGGGTGTGCTTGAGGACGAACGACAGCATCTCGGGCCCGCGGTCGAGGTAGGCGTCGATCCTCTCCGGCTCCACGACGTCGCCGACGATCCCGTGCAGGTAGGTGCGGGCCGCCTCCGCGGTGTCGGGCACGCCGTAGCGCTGCAGCACCTCGTTGTTGGGAATCCACACGCCCCCACCCGAGCGTGCGGTGGAGCCGCCGAAATGAGAGGCCTTTTCGACGACTATCGTCGAGAGGCCTCGGTGTGCGGCGGTGAGGGCAGCTACCATGCCGGCTCCGCCGCTGCCGACCACGACGACGTCGAACTCCTGCGCTGTCATGTAGAACACGTTATAGAATTGCTCGGGCCGGGCGCTACCGGCCCGGTCAAACGGACGAGGGGACTTCGGTAAATGCTCAGTGCGCAGGTTCGCGACGAGCTGGCTGCGGGGTTGTGGCGTGCTGAGTTGAGTCGTGAGCCGGTCGCGCCGTTGACGGCTGCCCATCCTGAGATCGATGTGGTGGATGCCTATGAGATTCAGTTGATCAACATTCGTCGGCGGGTCTCGGGGGGTGCCCGGGTGGTGGGGCACAAGGTGGGGCTGTCGTCGTTGGCGATGCAGCAGATGATGGGTGTCGATGAGCCCGATTACGGGCATCTGCTCGATGAGATGCGGGTGTTGGAGGACACCCCGGTCAAGGCGGGCAAGTACCTGTACCCGCGAGTCGAGGTGGAGGTGGGTTTCATTTTGGCCGCCGACCTGCCGGGGGCGGGCTGCACCGAGGATGACGTGCTGGCCGCGACCGAGGCGCTGGTTCCTTCGATCGAGTTGATCGACACCCGGATCACCGATTGGAAGATCGCGTTGTGTGACACCATCGCCGACAACGCCTCC
>NZ_JBYCLG010000218.1:0-34310 GCF_057473785.1 Mycobacterium sp. TH-M103 | reverse complement strand
CTGTCCACCCTTCTGCACGTACGCGCGGACGAAGTCCTCCGCGTTCTCCTCGAGGACGTCGTCAATCTCGTCGAGCAGATCGTCGGTGTCTTCGGCTAATTTCTCGCGGCGCTCCTGGCCCGCGGCCGCGGTGTCGGTGAAGTCGTCGTCATCGCCGCCGCCACCGCCACGCTTGGTCTGCTCCTGCGCCATCGCCGCCTCCTGCATGATAAACAGCCGCGTCACGCGCCTGCTGGTATTTCCCTACCCTACCGTTCCACTCCGACGCTTCCCGGCTCCACACCAGTATTGTCGGCCCGCGTTGGCCGTCGCGCTTCGCACGCCCGCAAACAATCGGGTCCCCCGATATCAGCTGGTCAGCTGCTGGACCAGTTCGGCCGCGCTGTCCACCGAATCCAGCAGCGCCCCGACGTGCGCTTTGCTGCCCCGCAGCGGTTCCAGGGTGGGGATACGGACCAGCGAATCGCCGCCCAGGTCGAATATGACCGAGTCCCAGCTTGCCGCCGCGATGTCGGCACCGAATCTGCGTAGGCATTCGCCGCGAAAGTAGGCACGGGTGTCCGTAGGCGGACTGTCCACGGCGTCGAGTACCTGTTGTTCGCTGACCAGTCGTTTCATGGATCCGCGCGCCACCAACCGGTTGTAGAGGCCCTTGTCCAGCCGGACGTCGGAATATTGCAGATCCACCAGGTGCAGCCGCGGCGCCGACCAGCTCAGGTTCTCCCGCTGCCGAAAACCCTCCAGCAGTCGCAGTTTGGCCGGCCAGTCGAGCAGCTCGGCGCAGTCCATGGGGTCGCGTTCGAGCTGGTCGAGCACGTGCGCCCACGTCTCCACTACGTCGGACGCGCGTGGGTCGGGGTCGCGGCTGTCGACCAGTTTTGCCACCCGGTCCAGGTAAACCCGTTGTAGCGCAAGGCCGGTCATTTCACGGCCGTCGGACAGCGCGACGGTGGCGCGCAGGCCGGGATCGCGGCTGATGGCGTGGACCGCGTGCACCGGCCGGGCCAGGGTCAGGTCGCTGAGGTCTATTCCGTGGGCGGGGCCCTCTTCGATCAAGTCGAGCACGAGCGCGGTGGTGCCCAGCTTGAGGTAGGTCGAGGTCTCGGCGAGGTTGGCGTCTCCGATGATCACGTGCAACCGGCGGTACCTGTCGGCGTCGGCGTGCGGCTCGTCGCGGGTGTTGATGATCCCGCGCTTGAGCGTGGTCTCCAGCCCGACCTCGACCTCGATGTAATCGGAACGCTGCGAAAGCTGGAAGCCCGGCTCGTCACCGGATGGGCCGATGCCCACCCGACCGGAGCCGGTCACCACCTGGCGCGATACCAGAAACGGGGTCAGGCCGGCGATGATCGCCGAGAACGGCGTCTGCCGGCTCATCAGGTAGTTCTCGTGCGCCCCGTAGGAGGCGCCTTTGCCGTCGACGTTGTTCTTGTAAAGCTGCAGTTTCGCGGCGCCCGGCACGCTGGCGACGTGGCGGGCGGCGGCTTCCATCACACGCTCGCCCGCCTTGTCCCAGATCACGGCGTCCAGGGGGTCGGTGCACTCGGGCGCGAGTACTCCGGGTGGGCGTGGTCAACGTAGAGCCGCGCCCCGTTGGTGAGGATCATGTTGGCCGCGCCGACCTCGTCGGCGTCGACCACCGGCGGCGGACCCGTCGACCTACTCAGATCGAAGCCGCGGGCGTCGCGCAGCGGCGACTCGACCTCGTAGTCCCAGCGGGTGCGTTTGGCGCGCTGAATGCCGGCGGCCGCCGCGTAGGCCAACACCGCCTGGGTCGAGGTGAGGATCGGGTTGGCGGTCGGGTCCGACGGCGACGAGATACCGTACTCGACCTCCGTCCCGATAATCCGTTGCATGCCATAAGCCTAGGCCCGGCGACGAAGCGGCCCGCGAAGCGGGGCGTGAGTAGTCGGCGGCGAAGAGCTGCCCGCGCTCGGTCGCCGCCTGGACGCGGCGGTATCGCCGGCGCGCGGAGCGCGCCGGCCGTAGGGTGAGCCGTCATGGGCCCTCTCAGCCGTCCGCCGGCCGGAGCGTCGGCGGGTGACGCGGCCGAGAGTTGGTTCCTGGCCCGCGGCCTGCCGCTGGTGCTGACACCGCGGGCGCGGGTGCGCCGGCTCTGGCCCCGGTCGGCGCCCGTGTTGGCGGCCTACGCGACGACCGAGGGCTGCGAGCTCGCGATCTGGGTGATCACCGGAGACCGCAACGTCGACATCGTCGGAAACCCGACGGCCGTCGAATGGGGACTGCTGGCCATCCTGGCGGCCATGTTGCCGCTGGCCGCCGTCGTCGGCTGGCTGGTGTCCCGGTTGTCGGGCAGCCGCAGCCGCACGGTTGTCGCGGCCATCGCGGTGGCCTTCGCGACCATCACCGGAACCATCGAAACCGGCCCGATTCACGTGCTGCGGATCGCCGCCCTGGTGGCTCTGGCGCTGCTCTTGACCGCCTCCGGCGTCGGGGCGGTGTTCGCCTGGGCGGTGCGGATGACGTTGTCGCACCTCGCGGCGGTGAGCTCCATGGCGGTGCGGGCCCTGCCCGTCGTGTTGCTGACCGTCCTGGTGTTCCTCAACCCCTATGTCTGGCTCATGGCGGCGACGATCAGCCAGCAGCGGCTCTGGCTGGCGCTGGCGTTTCTCGTCGCCATCGCGGCGGCGTTCGTCGTGTCCGGGAGCCTGGAACGGGTCCGGCCGATGCTGCGGACGACTGCCGCCCCGCCCCACGACTGCGAACGGCTGGCCGACACGCCCTTTGCCGACATGGCGGACCCGCCGGCCAGCCCCCGCCTGACCAGGGCCGAGCGCCTGAACGTCGTGTTCGTGCTCGCCACCTCGCAGCTGGTGCAGATCCTGGTGGTGGCCGCGGTCATCGCCACGATCTTCTTCGTTCTCGGCCTGATCCTGCTCAGCGAACCGCTGCTCGCCGAATGGACCCACAGCAAGGGCTCGACGCACGGCACGCTGCTGACGATGACGGTCCCGGTGCCGCAGCCGCTGATCAACACCTGCCTCTTCCTCGTCGCGCTGGCGTTCATGTACATCGGTGCCCGTGCGGTCGGCGACGGCGAATACCGGTCCACCTTCCTCGACCCCTTGATCGACGATCTGCACGTCACCCTGATCGCGCGCAACCGCTACCGCGGTGCCGTCGCTGCGCCGGCGCCAGCTGTTGACGCGGCCTATGGCAGTGACTAACTTCACCGTGTGTCAGCCCCCGAATCCGACCACGTAGCGAATCAACAGGCAACCGATCTGGCCGGGAAGCGTTACGGCGAAGTGCTTCTCGTGAAGGTCGGCGAGTCCGGCCCCCGGGCCACCGTGTACAACAGCTTCCCGCTCAACGACTGCCCCGCCGAGCTGTGGTCCGCGCTCGACCCTCAGGCCATCGCCGCCGAGCACGGCGCGGCCGCCGCATTGCTCAACGGCCCGCGCTACTGGCTGATGGATGCGATCGAAAAGCAGCCGCAGGGCCAGCAGGAGACGGAGACCTTCGGCGGGATCGAGATGATCCGCCAGGCCACGGTCGCGATGTCGTCGATGAACCCGGCTCCCTACAGCCTCAACGAGGTGGACCGCAACACGGTCTTCGTCTTCAACGCCGGCTCCGAGGTCTACGAGCTGATCGACCCCGAAGGCCGGCGCTGGGTCATGCAGACCTACAGCCAGGTCGCCGATCCCAACCTGTCCCGGGCGGACCTGCCCGGCCTGGCCGAACGGCTCAATCTGCCCGAAGGCTGGAGCTACCAACCGCGGGTGCTCACCGAGACCCTGCGCATCGACACCACGACCCGGCCGGCCAAGGTCACCCAGGACGACCTGACCAACAGCTACTCGCTCGCCGAAACATAAAGCCATGCGCCCACGCCGCGGCGTGGGCGCATGGCTTTTGTTTCGCGGTGGCGGCCTTAGAGGTACTGACCGAGGTTGGATTCGGTGTCGATGGCGCGCGACGCGCTCGATGACTTGCCGGTGACCAGGGTGCGGATGTAGACGATCCGCTCACCCTTCTTGCCCGAAATCCGCGCCCAGTCATCGGGGTTAGTGGTGTTGGGCAGGTCCTCGTTCTCGGCGAACTCGTCGACGATCGAGTCGAGCAGATGCTGGATCCGCAGACCCGGTTGGCCGGTTTCGAGCACAGACTTGATGGCGTTCTTCTTCGCCCTGTCGACGACGTTCTGGATCATCGCCCCGGAGTTGAAGTCCTTGAAATACATGACTTCCTTGTCACCGTTGGCGTAGGTGACCTCCAGGAACCGGTTGTCGTCGATCTCGGCGTACATCCGGTCGACGACCTTCTCGATCATCGCCTTGATGCAGGCGCCTCGGTCACCGTCGAACTCCGCCAGGTCGTCGGCGTGCACCGGCAGCGACTCGACCAGGTACTTCGAGAAGATGTCCTGTGCCGCTTCGGCATCGGGGCGTTCGATCTTGATCTTCACGTCGAGGCGGCCGGGCCGCAGGATCGCCGGGTCGATCATGTCCTCGCGGTTGGAGGCGCCGATCACGATGACGTTCTCCAGCCCCTCCACGCCGTCGATCTCGCTCAAAAGCTGCGGGACGACGGTCGTTTCGACGTCCGAGGAGACCCCGGTGCCGCGGGTGCGGAAGATCGAGTCCATCTCGTCGAAGAACACGATCACCGGCGTTCCCTCCGACGCCTTCTCGCGGGCCCGCTGGAAAATCAGCCGGATGTGCCGCTCGGTCTCGCCGACGAACTTGTTGAGCAGCTCCGGGCCCTTGATGTTGAGGAAGTACGACTTGGCCTCGCGGGCGTCGTCGCCGCGCACCTCGGCCATCTTCTTGGCCAACGAGTTGGCCACCGCCTTGGCGATCAGCGTCTTACCGCAGCCGGGCGGGCCGTAGAGCAGCACGCCCTTGGGCGGACGCAGCGCGTACTCCCGGTACAGCTCCTTGTGCAGGAACGGCAACTCGACCGCGTCGCGAATCTGCTCGATCTGGCGGGTCAGCCCACCGATGTCGGAGTAGCTGACGTCGGGCACCTCCTCCAGGACCAGGTCTTCGACCTCGGCCTTGGGGATGCGCTCGAAGGCATAGCCGGCCTTGGTGTCGACCAGCAGCGAGTCACCCGGGCGCAGCTTGCGGGGCTTGGTGTCGTCGTTCAGAGCGTCGGGAACACCGTCGGGCAGGTCCTCGGCGACCAGCGGCTCGGCGAGCCACACGATGCGCTCCTCGTCGGCGTGGCCGACGACCAGGGCCCGGCTACCGTCGGCCAGCACCTCGCGCAAAGTCGAGATCTCACCGACCGATTCGAACGTGCCGGCCTCGACGACGGTCAGGGCCTCGTTGAGCCGGACCGTCTGGCCCTTCCGCAGCGACGTGGGGTCGATGTTGGGAGAGCACGTCAAGCGCATCTTGCGGCCGGACGTGAAGACGTCGACCGTGTCGTCTTCGTGTGCGCCCAACAGCACGCCGTAGCCGCTGGGCGGCTGGCCGAGCCGGTCGACTTCCTCGCGCAACGCCAGCAGTTGCTGGCGGGCTTCTTTGAGGGTTTCCATCAACTTGGAGTTGCGGGCCGCCAGAGAGTCGATACGGGCCTCGAGTTGATGCACGTCTCGTGCGGTGCGGCCGCCGCCCTGCGTACCGACCGCCTGCTCGAGTTGCTCGCGAAGCAGCGCCGCCTCACGCCGTAGTTGTTCCAACTCGGCAGCATCAGAACGCTCTGAGTCACCCATGTTGCGCTCCTTTCCCACACCAGGAATTGGTGCAGCGGATACTTCAACGCTACCGGCGATTGGCGCTTGATGTGCGGAACCGAATGCCGCCAAAAGTTAAAACTGTGATGCCGCTGGTAACGTCGCCTTGCATTCGGGTGGATCGAAAGGGAAGGCGTGACCACAAACCCCCTCGCCACGGGCCCAGCCGCCCTCGCCGTTCCCGGCGCGGGAGCCGCCGGTGTGACGTCCGTTGCATCCGGCGGTGCGGTCTCCGACGCGGACACGCGGCGCCGGGGCTGACCGACTGGATGCGCCGGCAACTCTGCGTTGCGCTGGCCACCGTGGCCGCGTTCGGGCTCTCGGCATGTTCGCCCTCCAAGCCGACGGTGTCGTTGCCGCCGTCGTCGCGGGCCGCACCGGCATCGCCGACGTCGCCGCCTGCGGTGGTCGCTCCCCCGGCGGTCCCGTTGCCCGCACCCCCGGCGCTGACCGACGTGCTGAGCCGGCTCGCCGACCCCAACGTCCCCGCCGCCGAGAAGGTGAACCTCATCGAAGGCGCCACGCCCGAGAATGCGGGGACCCTGGAAAAGTTCACCACCGCGCTGCGCGACAACGGCTACCTGCCGATGACCTTCGCAGCCAACGACATCGCGTGGTCGGACAAGAACCCCTCGAACGTCAAGGCCATGGTCACCGTCAACACCGCCAAGGCGGACAACGGCAACTTCACCTTCCCCATGGAGTTCACGCCCTCCCAGGACGGCTGGCAGTTGTCGCGGCGGACCGCGGAGATGCTGTTGGCCCTGGGCAAGTCGTCGGCGCCGACGGCCTCGGCCCCACCGGCCCCGCCCCCCGCGCAGGCTCCGGCCCCGGCCCCACCGAGGTGATCAGCGGGATGTGGATCGGCTGGCTCGAATTCGACGTGCTGCTGGGCGACGTGCGATCGCTCAAACAGAAGCGGTCGGTGGTCCGCCCGGTGGTCGCCGAGCTGCAGCGCAAGCTCAGCGTGTCGGCGGCCGAAACCAACTCCCCCGAGTTGCATCGCAGGGCCGGCATCGGGGTGGCCATGGTGTCGGGCGACCGCAGCCATGCGGTCGAGGTCCTGGATGCCGCCGAACGTCTGGTTGCCGCGCATCCCGAGTTCGAGCTGCTATCGGTGCGACGGGGTCTGCACCGCAGCGACGACTGGTCCGGCTAGCCGTCGCGTCCCGGCCGCTTGCGGCCCAGCGGCGCCGGGGCCACCGCGCCGGGAGCGAGCCGGCGCGTGAAGATCAGGAACGCGGTGTGCCCGCGCATCGTGTGTTGCGGCCGCACCGCCAGGCCCACGACGTTCCAGCCGCGCTGCAGCGTCTCCCACGCGCGCGGCTCGGTCCAGCATTGCTGCGCCCGCAGCGCCTCCACCGCCTTCGACAGCTGGGGCACGGTGGCGACGTAGACGATCAGGACCCCGCCGGCGACCACAAGCCGCGCCACCGCGTCCAGCACCTCCCAGGGCGCGAGCATGTCGAGGACCGCGCGGTCGAAGGAGCCATCGGGGAGGTCCGACTCGCCGACGTCGCCGACGATCAACTGCCAGTTCGCGGGCGGCCGGCCCGCATCGCCGTGAAAGGCGGCCACGTTGCGCCGCGCGTGCTCGGCGTGGTCGGCGCGCTGTTCGTAGGAGACCACCCGCCCGTCGGGCCCGACGGCGCGCAGGAGCGAAAGGGTCAGCGCGCCGGACCCGGCTCCGGCCTCCAACACCCGGGCGCCCGGGAAGATGTCGCCCTCGTGCACGATCTGGGCGGCGTCCTTGGGGTAGATCACCTGCGGCCCGCGGGGCATCGACATCACGTAGTCGACGAGCAGGGGGCGCAGCACCAGGAACAGGGCGCCGTTGCTGGATTTGACGACGCTGCCCTGTTCCAGGCCGATCAGCGCGTCGTGCGCGATCGAGCCGCGGTGGGTGTGGAACTCGGCACCGGGTGTGAGCGACAGCGTGTAGTGCCGGCCCTTGGCGTCGGTGAGCTGGACGCGCTCCCCGCTGGTGAACGGACCGGTGGCAAACACGCGGTCCAGCGTGCCAGCCGACTCGCCGGTGCCGGTGCCCGGGGTTGTCGGCGCCCGGTCCTAGGCTGCGGGCATGACCGTCGAGCCGGAGACACGCCCGTCGCGGCCGGCTTCAAGACCGGCGCTGTCGCCGTCGCGGGCGGCGGACTTCAAGCAGTGCCCGCTGCTGTACCGGTTCCGGGCGATCGACCGGTTGCCCGAGGCCCCGTCGGCGGCCCAGCTGCGGGGCTCGGTGGTGCACGCCGCCCTGGAACAGCTCTACGGCCTGCCCGCGGGGCGGCGCGGGCCCGACACGGCACGGTCGCTGGTGGAGTCCGCGTGGGAACACGTGGTCGCGGCGGAGCCCGACCTGGCCGGCGAGTTCGATACCGACCAGCGGATCCGGCTGATCGAGGAGGCCCGCGACCTGCTCTCCGGCTACTACCGGCTCGAGGACCCGACCCGGTTCGACCCGCAGTGCTGCGAGGAGCGGGTGGAGGTCGAGCTCGCCGACGGCACGCTGCTGCGCGGCTTCATCGACCGCATCGACGTCGCCGCCACCGGCGAGGTGCGGGTGGTGGACTACAAGACCGGCAAGGCGCCGCCGGCCGCGCGGGCGATGGCGGAGTTCAAGGCGATGTTCCAGATGAAGTTCTACGCCGTGGCGCTGCTGCGTTCCCGCGGTGTGCTGCCCGCCCGGCTGCGCCTGATCTACCTCGCCGACGGACAGGTGCTGGACTATTCGCCGGATCACGAGGAGCTGCTGCGCTTCGAAAAGACGCTGATGGCGATGTGGCGCGCCATCCAATCTGCCGGTCAGACCGGCGATTTCCGGCCCAAGCAGTCACGGCTGTGCGACTGGTGCCCCCACCAGCAGCACTGCCCGCTCTTCGGCGGAACTCCCCCACCCTACCCCGGATGGCCGGAAAGCTTTGCGGCCGTTGATGTTTCGCCGCGCACCTCACCGGCGGCCTAATCCGATCGGGTGAGCGGCGAGAGCTCCTGCAACATCGTGGGGACGAGCTCGCTGACGGTGGGGTGGATGTGCATGGTGCGCGCCAGCGTGGTGTAGGGCGCGCCGGCGGACATGACGTCCAGGATGGCGTGAATCGCCTCGTCGCCGCCGACCCCCAGGATGGCCGCCCCCAGGATTTGCTCGGTGTCGGTGTCGACGACGATCTTCATGAAGCCTTGCGTCTCACCCTTTTCCACCGCCCTGCCCACCCGCGTCATCGGCCGCGTGCCGACCAGCGCCCTGCAGCTCGACGCACGGACCTGCGCGAGAGTCATGCCGGCCGGCCCAGCGGTGGATCGATGTACAGCGCGTAGGTGGTGATCCGGTCGCTCACGCGCCGCGGGTCGCCGTCGAGGAGGTTGGCGGCCACGATCTCGAAGTCGTTGCAGGAGGTATGGGTGAACGCGCCCCTGCCGTTGCAGTCGCCCATCGCCCAGATGTGATCGGCGCTGGTCTTGAGCCCGTCGTCGACCAATACGTAGCCGCGGTCGACGGTCTGCACGCCGGCCGCTTCCAGGCCCAGGTCGTCGGTGTTGGGCCGCCGCCCCGCCGCCAGCAGCAGGTGGGTGCCCGCGACCGGTGCGGCACCGGGGCCCGGCGTGAGGTCGAACCCTTTGTCGCTCTTGGTGATTCGCACGTCGTCGGCGCCGAGGAGGACCTCGACTCCTTCGTTCTCGAGGATGCCCAGGATGGCCGCCGACACGTCTTGGTCTTCGCGGGACGCCAGCCTGGGGCCCCGCTCGACCACGGTGACCCGGGACCCGAAGCGCCGGTACATCTGCGCGAACTCCAGCGCGATCTAGCTGCCACCCACGACGACCAGATGGGTTGGCAGCGTGTCTAATTCGAGGATCGAGACGTTGGTGAGATAGTCGACGCCGGACAGTCCCGGAATGTCGGGCACCACCGCACGGCCGCCGACGTTGAGGAAGATCCGCTCGCCGCGCAGCAGGTCGTCGCCGACCCGCAGGGTGTGCGGATCCACGAAACGGGCGTGACCGCGGACGACGGTGCAGCCGTCCATGTCGGCCAGCCAGCTCTCGACGCCGTGGCGGTCGGCGAGCATGATCTCGTCCTTGCGCGCCTTGACCTTCGCCATGTCCACGCGCACCGGTCCGGTCACGACGCCGTACTCCGCCCCGCGACGCGCCACCTGCGCGGCCCGCGCGCTGGCCACCAGCGTCTTGGTGGGGATGCACCCGGTGTTGACGCAGGTGCCCCCGACGAGTTTGCGCTCGACGACGGCGACGCGCTGCCCGGCGGCAGTCAGCCGACCGGCCAGCGGCGGCCCCGCCTGGCCGGCACCGACGATGATCGCGTCGAAACGCTCCGTCACAGGCTGGCCGTCAGCGCCAGGATCGCGAACCCACCGACCGCCGCGACCGCGTCCTCCAACAGCGCGATCGGCAGGTCCTGCCCGCCGCGGGACTCCACCAGCCGCCGGCGCGTCTGGTAGCCGCCCATGGTCCCGATCACGGCCCCGATCACACCGCAGCCGAGCGCGGAGAAGGTGTAGTGCCACGCGGCGCCGATCACCGCGGCGGCGAACGCGCCCATCGTGATGCGCCCGGCGAAGGCCGGCGGCGCGGTGCGCGGCGGTGTCTTCGGGAGTTTGTCGGTAACGAGTTCGGCGATCGCCAGGACGGTGACGATCGCGACCGTGATGCCGTTGCCCATCCAGAACGCCCAGGTGGACTGCAGGTCGATCCACCCGAGCATGGCGGCCCAGGCGACGACGGCGGGAGCCGTCAGGGAACGCAAGCCGGCGACGACGCCGATCAGCAAGGCCATCAGCAAAACGAGCACATGCAACACGGGCCCTCCCGGGGACTAAGGCGACGCGGGTGGCGGCTCAGCTACGCGGACGCTAACACAGCCGCGCGAGCCGCACCCGCCGTCAGAACCGGCAAAACCGGATGTCAGAGGCGAGGATCGCCTTGGCGCCGATCGCGGCGAGCTCGTCCATGACCTCGTTGACGCCCCGTCGTGGCACCAGCGCGCGGATGGCGACCCAGGCCGGGTCGGCGAGCGGCGCGATGGTCGGCGACTCCAGCCCCGGCGTGATCGAGGTGGCCTGGTCCAACACCGAGCGCGGGCAGTCGTAGTCGAGCATCAGGTACTGCTGGCCGAACACCACACCCTGGATCCGGGCCACCAGCTGGTCGCGTGCCGCCCTGGCCTGCTGGGCGTCGTAGTCCATGCTCTCGATCAGCACCGCCTCCGAATCGCACAGCGGCTCACCGAAGGCGACGAGGTGGTGCAGGCTCAGGGTGCGCCCGGACCCCACCACGTCGGCGATGGCGTCGGCGACCCCGAGTTGCACCGAGATCTCCACCGCGCCGTCGAGCCCGATGACGGTCGCCTCGATTCCCCGCTCGGCCAGATCTTTCCGGACCAGGTTCGGGTAGGCGGTCGCGATGCGTTTGCCGGCCAGGTCGGCCATCGTCCACTTGCGACCCGCCGGCCCGGCGTAGCGGAAGCTCGACGACCCGAAGCCGAGCGCCAGGCACTCGCGCACCGCCGCACCGGAATCGCACACCAGGTCGCGTCCGGTGATCCCGAAATCGAGTTCTCCCGAACCGACATAGATCGCAATGTCTTTGGGGCGCAGGAAGAAGAACTCGACCTGGTTGACGGGGTCGAGGACCGTCAGGTCCTTGGGGTCGCTGCGGCGACGGTAGCCGGCCTCCGCGAGGATTTCGGAGGCCGGCTCGCTCAGCGAACCTTTGTTGGGAACCGCGACGCGCAACATGCTCACAGCTTCCGGTAGATGTCGTCGAGGGACAGTCCGCGCGCGATCATCAGCACCTGCGTCCAGTACAGCAGTTGGCTGATCTCCTCGGCCAGGGCGTCGTCGGGTTCGTGCTCGGCGGCCAGCCAGACCTCGCCGGCCTCCTCGAGGATCTTCTTGCCCAGCCCATGCACCCCGCCGTCCAGCGCGGCGACCGTGGCGCTGCCGGCCGGTCGGGTGCGGGCGCGGTCGCCGAGTTCGGCGAAAAGATCCTCGAAGGTTTTCACGGCCAGCGATTCTGTCATGCTGCGCCCGCCGCGCTCGTCGCGAGGGTGCGCAGAATGCCACCCTCACCGGCGTGTCCCCGTACAAACACGCGCGCTCGGCGGCCGGGCGAGGGGCTCAGTCCTCCGGGTTGTAGCCGAGGTTCGGGCCCAGCCAGCGCTCGGCCTCCCGCAGGGTCCAGCCCTTGCGCTTCGCGTAGTCGGCGACCTGGTCCTGGGCCATCCGACCGATCACGAAGTACTGCGACTGCGGGTGCGAGAAATACCAGCCGCTGACGGCGGCGCCGGGCCACATCGCCATCGACTCGGTCAACTCGATACCGGTCCGCTCCTTGACCTCCATCAACTCCCAGAGCGTCAGCTTCTCGGTGTGCTCCGGGCAGGCCGGGTAGCCAGGGGCCGGGCGGATCCCGACGTACTTCTCGTCGATGAGCGCCGCGTTGTCCAACTGCTCGTCGGGCTGGAATCCCCAAAACTCCTTGCGGACCCGTTGGTGCATCCGTTCGGCGAACGCCTCTGCCAGCCGGTCGGCGATCGACTCCAGCAGGATCGCGCTGTAGTCGTCGTTGGCCGCCTTGAACTCCGCGATCTTGTCCCCGCCGCCCAGGCCCGCGGTGACGGCGAAGGCGCCGACGTAGTCGGCCAGGCCGGTGTCCTTGGGCGCGATGTAGTCACTTAGCGACCGGTTCGGGATGCCGTCCCGGTGCTCGCCCTGCTGGCGCAGGTTGTGCAACGTGGTCAGCACCTTGGTGCGGGTGTCGTCGGTGTAGACCTCGATGTCGTCTCCGACCGCGTTCGCCGGGAAGAAGCCGATCACCCCGTTGGCGGTCAGCCACTTCTCCTTGATCAGGGTGTCGAGCATCTCCTGGGCCTCGTCGTAGAGCTTGCGGGCGGCCTCGCCGGTGGAGGGGTTGTTGAGGATGTCGGGGAAACGGCCCTTCATCTCCCAGGCGTTGAAGAACGGCTGCCAGTCGATGTAATCGCGCAACTCGGCGAGGTCATAGTCGTGAAACTCCCGCACGCCGAGCCCTTGGGCGGGTACCGGCGGCGTGTAGCCGTCCCACTCGATCGGCGTCCGGTTGGCGCGGGCCTTCTCCAGCGTCAGCATCGGCCGCTCGTTCTTCTGGGAGTGCCGTTCGCGCAGCGATGCGTAGTCCTGCTCGGTGGCCTCCAGCAGCGCCGGACGCTGCTTGTCGTCCAGCAGCGCGGCGGCGACCGGCACCGAGCGGGATGCGTCCTTGACCCACACCACCGGGCCGCTGCGGCGCGGCGCCACCTTCACGGCCGTGTGGGCGCGCGAGGTGGTCGCCCCGCCGATCAGCAACGGGATATCCAGCCCCTCGCGTTCCATCTCGGCGGCGAAGTTGACCATCTCGTCCAGCGACGGGGTGATCAGCCCGGACAGCCCGATGATGTCGGCGTCGTGCTCCTTCGCCGCGGCCAGAATCTTCTCGGCGGGCACCATCACCCCGAGGTCGATCACCTCGAAGTTGTTGCACTGCAACACGACCCCGACGATGTTCTTGCCGATGTCGTGCACGTCGCCCTTCACGGTCGCCATCACGATGGTGCCGCTGGTGTCCTTGGCCTCGGGAGCCCCAGCCGTGCCGTTCTGCTCTTTCTCCGCCTCGATGAACGGCAGCAGGTACGCCACGGCCTTCTTCATCACCCGGGCCGACTTGACGACCTGGGGCAAAAACATCTTGCCCGAGCCGAACAGGTCACCGACGACGTTCATTCCGTCCATCAGCGGGCCCTCGATCACCTCGATCGGGCGGCCACCGGCGGCGGCGATCTCGGCCCGCAACTCCTCGGTGTCGTCATCGACGTGGGCATCGATGCCCTTGACCAGGGCGTGCGTGATCCGCTCGCGGACCGGCAGGTTGCGCCATTCGGCGGTCGCCGGGCCCTCGCTCTTCTCCGAGGAGTTGAACCGCTCGGCAATCTCCAGGAGCCGTTCGGCAGCATCCTCGCGACGGTTCAGGACGACGTCCTCGATCCGGTCCCGCAGCTCCGGGTCGATCGAGTCGTAGGGCACCAGCGCACCGGCGTTGACGATGCCCATGTCCAGGCCGGCCTTGATGGCGTGGAACAAAAACACCGCGTGGATCGCCTCGCGGACGGGATTGTTGCCCCGGAACGAAAACGACACGTTCGAGATACCGCCGGAAATGTGCACGCCGGGCAGGTTCTCCTTGATCCAGGCGCAGGCCTCGATGAAGTCGATCCCGTAGGTCGCGTGCTCCTCGATACCGGTCGCCAGCGCGAAGCAGTTCGGATCGAAGATGATGTCCTCGGCCGGGAAGCCGACCTCTTCGGTCAGGATCCGGTAGGCGCGCCCGCAGATCTGTTTGCGGCGCTCCAGATTGTCGGCCTGCCCCTGCTCGTCGAAGGCCATCACGACGACGGCGGCGCCGTACTTGCGGCACAACCGCGCCTCGCGGACGAACTTCTCCTCGCCCTCCTTCAGGGAGATCGAGTTCACGATCGGCTTGCCCTGCACGTTCTTCAGGCCCGTCTCGATGACCTCCCACTTGGAGGAGTCGATCATCACCGGGACGCGGCTGATGTCCGGTTCGGCCGCGACCAGCTTGGTGAACCGGTCCATCGCGGCGACGCCGTCGATCATGCCCTCGTCCATGTTGATGTCGATGACCTGCGCACCGACCTCGACCTGCTGCAGGGCGACCGACAGCGCGGTGTCGTAGTCCTCGGCCTTGATCAGGTTGCGGAACCGGGCCGAGCCGGTGATGTTGGTGCGCTCACCGATGTTCACGAACAGAGACTCGTCGGTGATGTTGAGCGGTTCGAGACCCGCAAGCCGGGTGGCCAACGGGATCTTCGGCACCTCGCGCGGCGGCTTGCCCTCGACGACCTTGGCGATCTCGGCGATGTGCGGCGGCGCCGTCCCGCAACACCCACCGACCAGGTTGACCAGGCCGGCGTCGGCGAAATCGGCGATGTAGCTCGCCTGACGTTCCGGGGACTCGTCGTACTCGCCGAAGGCGTTGGGCAGTCCGGCGTTCGGGTAGCAGGAGACGAAGGTGTCCGCGATCCGCGACACCTCGGCGATGTAGGGGCGCATCTCCGGCGCACCCAGGGCGCAGTTGAGGCCGACCGCGAGCGGCTTCGCGTGCCGGATCGAGTTCCAGAACGCCTCGGTGACCTGACCGGACAACGTCCGCCCGGAAGCGTCGGTGATCGTGCCCGAGATGATCAACGGCCAGCGGCGTCCGCGCTCCTCGAACAGCGTCTCGACGGCGAACACCGCCGCCTTGGCATTCAGCGAATCGAAGATCGTCTCAATGATGAGCAGGTCGACACCGCCGTCGACCAGCCCGTTGGCGGATTCGAGGTAGGCGGCGACCAGCTGGTCGTAGGAGACGTTGCGGGCCCCGGGGTCGTTGACGTCCGGCGAGATCGACGCGGTCCGCGTGGTCGGCCCGATTGCTCCGGCCACGTAGCGGGGCTTGTCCGGGGTGCTGAACTCGTCGGCGGTCCTGCGGGCCAGTGCGGCGCCGGCGTAGTTCAGCTCGTAGCTCAAATCGGACATGTCGTAGTCGGCGAGCGAGATCGCATTCGCGTTGAACGTGTTGGTCTCCAGGATGTCGGCGCCCGCCTCGAGGTACTCGCGGTGAATCCCGGCGATGATGTGCGGCTGCGTCAGGCTGAGCAAGTCGTTGTTGCCCTGGAGAGCGGTAGGCCACTCCGTGAACCGGTCGCCGCGGTAACCGGCCTCGTCCGGCCGGTCGCGCTGAATCGCCGTGCCCATCGCGCCGTCGATCACCATGATCCGCCGACGCAGTGCCGTGGTCAGTTCGTGGGTGCAGTCCGGCCGGATGTGCGGCTCGAAGGTCTCTGAAGCCGGGGCGCTGTTGGAGGCGTTCACGTACGTTCCTTCCGTAGTGGAAGGCGTCCTTGACTTCGCCGAGCGTGGCGGATACCGGTAGGCAGCCGGAACCGTTGCAACGCCTCTCGACCAGAGGAGTCTACGTCGCCACCCGACGTCTGGACGCCCAGCTCGACCCGACCCGCTCGGCGATTGCGAAGCCCTTGAGCGCCAGCTCGCGGATCTTGTCGGCCATGTCGGTAGTTACCCAGCTTAACCAAATGGCTGCCGAACGTATTTCGGCTCGACCGCGTCGTAGCCGGCCACCGCACGCTGGGGTTTGTTTTCGGCTGCCACCCGCTTAAGGATAGCCGTCCTATGGATTCGGGCTCGCCCCCGGCGGCGGGGTCCGCCGCCCCCGACCCGCATGCCGCACGGCCCGCGTCGTCGCCGGGGGACGCCGTACCCTGATTCTGTGACTTGGAGGGATGGCGGGCGCGAGGGCGGTGCCGCGCTGCCCGAACTGCGCAACACCGTCGTCGTGGCGGCGTTCGAGGGCTGGAACGACGCCGGTGACGCGGCCAGCGACGCGCTCGAGCACCTCGAGGCCATCTGGGAAGCGGAGGCCATCGTCGAGATCGACGACGAGGCGTACTACGACTACCAGGTGAATCGTCCGGTGATCCGCCAGATCGACGGCGTCACCCGCGAGCTGGTGTGGCCGGCGATGCGCATCTCGCACTGCCGGCCGCCGGGCAGTGGCCGCGACGTGGTGCTGATGCACGGGGTGGAGCCCAACATGCGCTGGCGCACCTTCTGCGCCGAGTTGGTGGCCATCGCCGACAAGCTCAACGTCGACACCGTCGTGATCCTCGGCGCCCTGCTGGCCGACACGCCCCACACGCGACCGGTGCCCGTCTCCGGCGCGGCCTACTCGCCGGAGTCGGCGAAGCTGTTCGGCCTGGAGGAAACGCGCTACGAGGGGCCGACCGGGATCGCCGGGGTCTTCCAGGACGCGTGCGTGGCCGCCGGGATCCCCGCGGTGACGTTCTGGGCGGCGGTGCCGCACTACGTGTCGAGTCCGCCCAACCCGAAGGCGACGGTGGCGCTGCTGCGGCGCGTCGAAGAGGTGCTCGACATCGAGGTTCCGCTGGGCGATCTGCCCGCGCTGGCCGAGGAGTGGGAACAGTCGATCACCGAGGTGGCCGCCGAGGACGAGGACCTGGCCGAATACGTGGAGTCGCTGGAGCAGCGCGACGCCGAGGTCGACATGAGCGAAGTCCTGGGCAAGATCGACGGCGACGCGCTGGCTGCCGATTTCGAACGCTATCTGCGCCGCCGCCGCCCCGGATACGGGCGCTGAGTCCGCCCCACCGACGAGACCGCCACAATTTGCCGTCATCGGCGATGCGAAAAAATCGGCAGTTCAAGGGCAAACCCAGCCGGACGGCGTAAGCGACGACGATAGGACCCGCATGGCCGCGTGCCCCGATCCCGACAGTCCGGCGCCCGGCGGGGACCCCCTCGGCGAAGAGGCCGGCTATCACAAGGGACTCAAGCCGCGGCAGCTGCAGATGATCGGCATCGGGGGTGCGATCGGGACCGGACTCTTCCTCGGCGCCGGCGGGCGGCTCGCCAAAGCGGGGCCCGGGCTGTTCCTCGTCTACGCGTTGTGCGGTGTCTTCGTCTTCCTGATCCTGCGAGCCCTGGGCGAGTTGGTGCTGCACCGCCCGTCGTCGGGCTCATTCGTGTCCTACGCGCGGGAATTCTTCGGCGAGAAGGCCGCGTACGTCGTCGGGTGGATGTACTTCCTGAACTGGGCGATGACGTCGATCGTGGACACCACCGCGATCGCCACCTACCTGCACCGGTGGAGCTTTTTCGCCGTCGTCCCCCAATGGCTCCTGGCCCTGATCGCCCTGGCGGCCATCCTGGGCATGAACCTGATCTCGGTGGAATGGTTCGGCGAGCTGGAGTTCTGGGCTGCGCTGATCAAGGTGTTCGCGCTGATCGCCTTCCTGGTCGTGGGGACCGTCTTTCTCGCCGGCCGCTATTCCATCGACGGGCGCAGCACCGGATTGAGTCTTTGGACGGGCCATGGCGGCTTCTTCCCGACCGGGCTGGCGCCCCTGCTGGTGGTCACCTCCGGCGTCGTGTTCGCCTACGCCGCGGTCGAACTCGTGGGCACCGCGGCCGGGGAGACCGCGGAACCGGAGAAGATCATGCCGCGGGCCATCAACTCCGTGATCGCGCGCATCGCGGTGTTCTACGTCGGGTCGGTCGCCCTGCTCGCCCTGCTGCTGCCCTACACCGCCTACAAGGCCGGGGAGAGCCCGTTCGTCACGTTCTTTTCCAAGGTCGGCTTCTACGGCGCCGGGGACCTGATGAACATCGTGGTCCTCACCGCGGCGCTGTCGAGCCTGAACGCGGGCCTCTACTCGACCGGCCGCGTCATGCATTCGATAGCGATGAGCGGCAGCGGCCCGAAGTTCGCGAAGCGGATGTCCCGCAACGGCGTGCCCTACGGCGGCATCGCGATGACGGCCGTCATCTGCCTATTCGGGATCGCGCTGAACGCCTTCAACCCCGGCGAGGCGTTCGAGATCGTGCTCAACGTCGCAGCGCTGGGCATCATCGCGTCGTGGGCCACGATCGTGCTGTGCCAGCTTCAGCTCCGCCGGGCGGCGCGCGCGGGGCTCCTGCAGCGCCCGCGGTTCCGCATGCCGCTGACGCCGTACAGCGGGTACGCGACCCTGGCGTTCCTGGTCGCCATCCTGGTTTTGATGGGCTTCGACGCACCGATCGGCACGTGGACGGTGGCATCGCTGCTGGTGATCGTCCCGGCCCTGGTCGTGGGGTGGTACGTGGTGCGCCACCGCGTCATGGCCGTCGCGGATCGGCGCACGGTGCCGCAGCCGCCGATTGCCAACCCGCCGGTGCACCCGCGAGACTGATGCCCGTCGCCGAACCCCGCCCGCAGGAGTGAACCGCCATTCGCAACCGCTACGCCGCCACACCCCCGCTGTACGGAATGGCCATGGTCTTTTTGGCCATCGCCGTCGTCGCGGCCACCGCGTACCTGCACGCGGGCTGGTGGTCGGCCATCGGGTACGGCGCCGCGGCGCTCATCGCCGTGGTCGGCTTCGCGCTCGTCTTTCGCGACCTGTCCTGACGCCGGGCGCGGACGGGTCAGGCCCCGGGCTTCTGCAAATCCTCGTTGTAGGCGCTCGTGGAGCGGCCGAGCGCGGCGACCTCGGCGTCCATCCGCGGCAGCAACTCGGCGGTGGTCCTGCGGATGGGCAGTGCCCCGACCGGGGTGGACAGCACCGGTTTGAGCCAGCGGAACGCGCCGACCCAGGGCGGGCAGTAGACGTGGTCCCGGCGGCCCTCGATGCCCTTCACCAGGGCGTCGGCGCACTTGTCGACGGTGGTCGTCTTGTTCAGCGGCCACGGCAGCTTGGCGAGCAGCTCGGCGAAGGAGGGCAGGTCAGTCTTGGTGTCGCGGACCAGCGCGGTGTCGATCCAGGACATGTGCGAGGAGCCCACCCCGACGCCCCGGTGGGCCAGCTCCAGGCGCAGCGCGTCGGCCAGGATCTCGACGCCGGCCTTCGACGCGTTGTAGGGCGCCAGCCCCGGGGCTGCGGCGTATGCCGCCAGCGACGAGACGACGAGCACGTAGCCACGACGGTCGATCACCGACGGCAGGGTGGCGCGCACGGTGTGGAAAACGCCCAGCACGTTGACGTCCAGCACCCGCTTGAACGCCTCGGGATCGACCTGCAGCACCGATCCGTAGCTGGCGATGCCGGCGTTGGCCACGACGACGTCGATGCCGCCGAAGCGTTCGACGGCCTTCGCTGCCGCCGCCTGCATGGCGGGCAGATCGCGCACGTCGGCGACCGCGGTCAGCACCACGTCCTCGCCGAGCTCAGTGGCCAAGGTGTCGAGCTCGACCTTGTCCAGGTCGGTCAGCACGAGTTTGGCGCCCTTGTCGCGCAGCCGGCGGGCGGTCTCGGCCCCGATCCCCCGGGCGCCACCGGTGATGAAGACGACTTTGCCCTGCAGCGATGTCATGGCCGAAAAGGTACCGCCGCGCCGCCTAGAGGTCCACCCCGAGCAGCGCATCGACCGCGGTCGCGACCAGCCGGGGCGCGGCGGTGTCGTGGCCGCCGTATTCGAGCGCGTCGGTGACCCAACCGTCAAGGGCAGCAAGGGCTTTGGGGGTGTCCAGGTCGTCGGCCAGGTAGCGCCGCAGCCGGGCGAGGACGTCGGCGGCGTCCGGGCCCGCCGGCAGCGCCGCGGCGGTGCGCCAGCGCCGCAGCCGCGCCGTCGCCTCGGCGAGCACCTGCTCGCTCCAGAACCGGTCGGCGCGGTAGTGCCCGGCGAGCAGGCCGAGCCGGACGGCCGCCGGCTCGACGCCCCGCGCGCGCAGCGCCGAGACCAGGACCAGGTTGCCGCGGCTCTTGGACATCTTGTGGCCGTCCCAGCCGATCATCCCGGCGTGCACGTAGTGGCGCGCGAAACGCCGCTCGCCCCCGACGCATTCGGCGTGGGCGGCGGTGAACTCGTGATGCGGGAAGATCAGGTCGCTGCCACCGCCCTGGATGTCCAGTCCGCTGCCGAGGCGGCTGAGCGCGATCGCCGCGCATTCGACGTGCCAGCCGGGCCGGCCGGCCCCGAACGGTGACGGCCAGCTGGGCTCCCCGGGCCGCGCGGCCCGCCACAGCACGGCGTCGAGCGCGTCGGACTTACCCGGCCGATCCGGGTCGCCGCCACGCTCGGCGAACAGCCGCAGCATGGTCTCGCGGTCGTAGCCGGACTCGTAGCCGAACTGCAGGGTGGCATCCGCGCGGTAGTAGACGTCGGGGTACTCGTCCTCGACGGTGTAGGCCGCCCCGGCGGCGACCATTTTCTCGACGAGTTCGACGACCTCGGCGATCGCCTCGGTGGCGCCGACGTAGTCGTGGGGCGGCAGGACGCGCAGCGCGGCCATGTCCTCGCGGAACAGGGCCACCTCGCGGTCGCCGAGCTCTCGCCAGTCGATGCCGTCGCGGTCGGCGCGCTCGAACAATGGGTCGTCGACGTCGGTGACGTTCTGCACGTAGCGGACGTCGTGACCGGCGTCCAGCCAATACCGGTGCACGAGGTCGAACGTCAGGTAGGTGGCGGCGTGCCCCAGGTGGGTCGCGTCATACGGCGTGATCCCGCAGACGTACATGCCGGCGACCGCGCCCGGGCCGGTGCCGACCGTCACCGGGCGGACCTGACGGTCGGAGGTGTCATAGAGCCGCAGCTCCGGGCCGCGTCCGGGCAACTCCGGAACCCCGGGAGAACTCCACGACTGCATGCCCCCGACTTTAGGCGCGGCGACGATGCGGCCCGGAACGGGCCGCTGAGTAGGCGCGCAATCCAACCCAGCGCGGCGACGAGGCGGCCCGGAACGGGCCGCATGGACACCCCCTACAAACCGAAAGTCGTGTCGCGCGTCCTCACCGCGCAATTCTGCACGATTAGAACGCGAATTCGCAGTGCATTGTTGAGTCAGCGATACCGAACCAGGACCAACGACTCCCCCATTGGTTTTCGAGCTAGAAAAGCGGTCGAAAAATTCAGACGGCCAATAACGCGAATATCTTGTTAGGATTTGATTCGCGACAATATTTACCGGCCCGTCTTCGCGGGCCGCCTTTCCGAGAGGGGAGAAAGCCATGTCGGTGTTGAGCATCGAGCCGGACGCCATATCGGGAGCAGCCGCAAAATTGGAGGACCTCAACGCTGCCCTGCGCAGCGCGACGGTGGCGGCGGCGAGCAGAACAACCGCGATCGCGGCGCCGGCCTCTGATGAGGTGTCGAGGGCAGTCACATCCCTTTTTGGTGCGCACGCGCAAGAATTCCAGGCCCTAAGCACCAGGGCGGCGGCTTTTCATGATCAATTTGTTAGCCTATTGAGCCACGGGGCGGCACAGTATCTGAATGCCGAGTTTACTAATGCTGAAACTGTCGCGAATTCGATCAACGGGACCTCGACACCGGCCGCGCTCGCCGTCATCGGCCTTAACGAGCAGACCTTCAACATCCCGTTCGGCCCGTTCACGATAACAGCGAATCAGACGCTCACCCTCACGAACAGTGGATTTTCCGGAATAATTCAGGGAAGCCTTAGCTTCAACGGTCCGCACGGTTCAGTAAATGTGTTCTCAGGCAACGGGAACGAGAACTTCTCTGCGCTCAACGGCATATTGTCGGGAGACTTCGCTGGAAGCGGCTCATCGATTTCGGCCACCGGATACGGATCCCTCAATGAACTCTCCGGTGCGTTCTCCGCCGTGTTGAACGGGCTCGGTCCGTCCTGGTACGCAGGGGGTTCGATCGGCGGGTTCCTTCCCGTGAACGGCACCGGGTCCCCCCAAATCACCGCGCTCTCGTTGATGTTCGACGGGAGACTGTTGCCCGTCCAGCCGCTCATCGGCGACTTGAACCTGCTATTGCGGCAGTGGTACCCCTACATGTAGTCGGCCGCCGAGGAGACGTGCAGCCTCGGCGTGGCCGCTGGTCACCGGTAGGCGTCGCGTATCGCTCCGAGCAGAATCGGCGCCAGCTCGGCACGGCACATCACGAAGTCGGGCAGGTAGGGGTCGTACTGGTTGTAGCGCAGCGGGGAACCGTCGAGGCGCGACGCGTGCATGCCGGCGGCCATCAACACCCCGGCCGGCGCCGCCGAGTCCCACTCCCATTGCCCGCCGGCGTGCACGTAGGCGTCGACCTCGCCGTCGATCACGGCCATCGCCTTGGCGCCCGCCGAACCGATCGCCACGGGCTGGATGGGCAGCATCTGGTGGATGCGGTAGAGCACCGCGGGCGGCCTGGTGGCGCTGACCGCGATCCGGATGGTGCCGGTGACGCCGACGCGCGCGGCGTCGGCGGTCACCGTGTCGCTCCGGTACACCGTGTTGCCGCGGGCCGGCAATGCCACTGCGGCGTCGGTGATCTCGCGCTGGCCGTCGGTGGGCCGCTGCCACAACGCGACGTGGACCGCCCAGTCGTCGCGGCCGGGGGTGGAGAACTCCCGGGTGCCGTCGAGCGGGTCGACGATCCACACCCGGTCGCGCTGCAGCCGGACCAGGTCGTCGTGGGCTTCCTCGCTGAGCACCGCGTCGCCCGGACGCTCGGCGCGCAGCCGCCGCAGCAACAGGTCGTTGGCCAGCCGGTCGCCCGCGTCGCCGAGCATCCACGGATGACCGAAGCCGATCTCCTCGCGCACCTTGAGCAGCAACTCCCCGGCGTCGGCGGCGAGATCGGCGGCTAGTGCGGCATCGGTCATCTCATCCGCGCCGGGGCTCACCGTCCCAGTATCGCCGACGCCGGAGCCGGCGTCGGAGTCCGCGTCAGAAGGCCGGCCACGGAATGGGGCGGTGCCGGTTGGGTTCGGGCATCACCGGCTTGTCCAGCAGCGCCTGGGCGCGCCCGCGCAGGGCCAGAATCTCGGCCGGGGTGACGTGCCCGGCCAATTCGTCGCACAACGAACCGCGCAGGGCGTCGACGAGGCCGGCGACCGCCTCGCACGTCGCGTCGTCGATCGGCTTGCCGGCCCAGCCCCACAACACCGTGCGCAGTTTGTTCTCGACGTGCAGGCAGACACCGTGGTCGACCCCGTAGACCCGCCCGTCGATCCCGGACAGGACATGACCGCCCTTGCGATCGGCGTTGTTGACCAGGATGTCGAAGACCGCGATCCGCCGTAGCCGAAGGTCGTCGGCGTGCATCAGGACGACCTCGTCGCCGGCGTAGTCGTAGGCCCGCAGCACCGGCAGATAACCCGGCTGCGGCTTGCCGGCGGGAAACAAATCGATCAGGTCCGGTCCCGGCCGGGGATCGGCGCCGACCGCGTCGCCGGGTTGCTGCACCCACAGCTGCACCATGCCCGGGCCGGCGGGCCCGTCACGAATCACGGTGTAGGGCACGATGTCCCAACCCAGCTGCACCGACACCAGGTAGGTGCCGACCTCCCGGCCGGCCAGGGTCCCGTCGGGAAAATCCCACAGCGGCTGCTCCCCCGAGACGGGCTTGTAGACGCAGTGCACGGTCGAGCGGCCCAGGCTCGCCTCGCACAGGAAGGTGGCGTTGCTGGCCGAGCGGATCCGTCCGAGCATCGTCAGCTCGCCGTCGCGCAGCACCTCTCGCCGGTCATTCGTCGACGTCATCGCCGGGCCCGAGCAGCGCGCCGCGCCGGTAGCCGTTCGTGCGCGCGCAGATGTGACCGTCAGGGTCCAGCGGTTCCTCGCACAACGGGCAGGGCGGGCGTCCCGCGGAGATGACGCGGTTGGAGCGGCTGGCGAACTGGCGCGCCGACTCCGGCGTCAGGAACACCCGTACGGCGTCGGGGCCCTCCTCGGTGTCGTCGAGCACCACCGAGGCGTCGAACTCGCCGTCGGTGACCGCCAGCAGTTCGACCACCACCGTCTGGGCCTCCGAATCCCAGCCCAGCCCCATCGTGCCGACCCGGAACTCCGCGTCGACGGGCGTGACCAGCGGGCTGAGGTCGTCGATCTCGGAGGGCTCCGGCGGCACGGGCGTACCGAACCTGCGGTTCACCTCGAGCAGCAGCGCACCGATGCGTTCGGCCAGCACCGCAACCTGTTGCTTCTCCAACATCACGGACACCACCCGCGCATCGTGCACGGCCTGGATGTAGAACGTGCGATTGCCGGGCTGGCCGACGGTCCCGGCCACGAATCGGTCGGGGGTGCGGAAGACGTGAATTGCGCGGGGCATGGCACTTCCAAAATACCGGCTGTTGCCGTCGCCGTGCGATCCGATGGGGGACCCGATCGTCGCGCGGCGGCGAAATCAGTCGGTCGAGCCGCCGACCACCGCGTCGCCGGCCGGCACCGCCCCGGACGATTGTTCCTGCGCCTGTCCCGGCTCCTCCCGGGCGTCGTCCTTGGGGGTGGGCGCCGCCCGCAACGCGGCCGATAGCCGCGCACCGGTGTGGTTGACGTGCAGCACGAACGGCCGCAGCTCGGTGTAGCGGATGACGCTGACCGAGATCGGGTCGGCGGTGACGCGCTGGAAGCCGTCGAGATGGATGCCGTAGGCGTCGGCGATCACCGCCTTGATGACATCACCGTGGGTGCACGCCACCCACAGCGCGTCGGCCCCGTGTTGCTCGGCCAGCCGGCGGTCGTGTTCGCGTACGGCGGCCACCGCGCGGGCCTGGACCTGCGCCAGCCCCTCGCCGCCGGGGAACACCGCCGCGCTGGGGTGGGCCTGGACCACCTTCCACAGCGACTCGCCCGCCAAGTCGCCCAGCTTGCGACCCGTCCATTCCCCGTAGTCCACTTCGGCGAGCCGGTCGTCGACCTGCGGCTCGAGGCACAGGGACTCTGCGAGCGGTTCGACGGTGCGCCGGCAGCGCAGAAGGGGGGAGCAGACGACCGCGCGGATCGGCAGGTCGCCGATCCGGTCGATCAGGCCGGCCGCCTGTTCGCGTCCCCTGTCGTCGAGATCGACGCCCTCGGACCGGCCCGCGAGGACGCCCGCGGTGTTTGCGGCGGACCGGCCGTGCCGCACCAACATCACGGTCATGCCGCGGCCAGCGCAGCCGAGACGACGCCAGGGAGCCGAGCCGTCGTCGAAACCGCAGTCACGACGACGACGGTACCTGGTGCCCAGGGCTGCCGACCGACCTGACTAGCGTGAGACGGGCACTGCGTGCGCGACCGAGTCGCGCACCGCCGCGGTCAGGCTGCGCTCGTCGGTGAGGTCGATGTCGACCAGGCCGCGGACCGCGGTGGCGACCACCTCTTCGGCCTGCGGAACCGGCCCGGCCAGGCGCGGCCGGTACACCTCGACGACGAGCGATCCGTGCTCGATGCGGAAGGAGAAACTACGCCCGTCTCCGACCCGCCCGTAGCCACTGGCGAAAATCCCCGTCAACATGTCCTCGACCGCGAAATGGTCGTCTACGACATGCCGGTCAACGGTGACGGTCATGTGGGGAACATACCTCTCCGGTACGGCCCGGTGTCGCCTACATGGCCGTATCGGATACGAAACCGTTCCTTAGAATTGACCTTTCCGTTATCCGACCCGAGGTTGCCCGTTGCCGTCACGACAGAAATCCGGTGAGCGACCTGTTCAGCGGCGCGTTGCCACATTGCTGGGGTTGCTGACGCTGCTCACGGCGTGCTCCTCGAATCCGCTCGAGGCCCCTCCACCCACGATCGAACCGGCCCGGCCGGCCGTGTCGCCGCCGCCGTCGCAGGAGCCGGCCGGTTCGGTACGGCCACTGGCCGGACACGCCACGGCGGCGGTTTTCGACGCGGCCACCCACCAGTTGGTGGTCCTGACACCCGGCCCCGACGCGGCGGCCCCGTCCGCGCTGACCGCGTTCGGCGATCCGCGGGGCGCGCCGCGTCTCGTCACTCTGCCGGGTCCGGCGGCGGCGCTGACCGGCGACGGCCACGGCACGGTCTACCTGCCTACCGACGGCGGGTACTTCGTGGTCGACGTGGCCACCGGCCACACGGCCCACGCGCGGGTCGCCGGGGCCGAGCAGACCCAGTTCACCGCGATCGCCCAACGCGCCGATGGCAAGCTGGTGCTCGGCAGCGCTGACGGCGCGGTCTACATCCTCGGCGCCACCACCCCGGACCGCGACGGCACCGCGACCGTCGCCAGTCGGAGCAAGATCTTCGCGCGCGTGGATGCCCTTGTCGCCCAAGGCGATACCACGGTGGTGCTGGACCGGGGACAGACCTCGGTGACGGCGATCGGCGCCGACGGCCGCGCCCAGCAGGCGCTGCGGGCAGGCGAGGGCGCGACCACCCTGGCCGCCGACCCGCTGGGCGTGGTGCTGGCCGCCGACACCCGCGGCGGCCAGCTGCTGGTGTACAGCGTCAACCCGCTGATGCTGCACCAGGCCTACCCGGTGCGGCAGTCCCCCTACGGCCTGGCCGGTTCCCGCGAGTTGGCCTGGGTATCCCGGACCGAATCGAATACGGTGGTTGGTTACGATCTGTCCACCGGAATTCCCGTCGAAAGGGTGCATTACCCAACCGTGCAGCAACCGAACTCGCTGGCCTTTGACGAAGCGTCAGGCACCCTGTACGTGGTGTCGGGGTCAGGTGCGGGGGTCCAGGTCATCGAGCACGCGGCGGGCGGGCGTTGAGCGCGCCGCGCCGAGCGGCGTTGCCCGCGGGCTGGGACACCGAGATGTCCGACGAATACGAGTGGGCGCCGTTGCGCCTGCCCCCGGACGTCACCCGGATCAGCGCGTCCACCCGCCTGTCGATCGAGGCCGAATACCGCGGCTGGGAGCTGACCCGCGTGCGGCTCTACACCGACGGCAGCCGACGGGTGTTGTTGCGCCGCAAGAAGACTCGCTTGGACAGGGCCGACGCCACCGGGCGCCGGCCCGACCAGCCGGAACTGTGACGGCCGTCGAGCGGCACGAATCCGCCCATCGCATATACGGTCTGGTGCGCCGGCTGCTGTTCGCCGTTCCGCCCGAGCGTATCCACATGCTGGTCTTCGCCTTGCTGCGCGGCGCGGCGGCCGTCGCCCCGGTGCGCCGGGCGCTGCACCGGCTGTTGGCTCCCTCCGATCCGGTGCTGGCCAGCACCGTGTTCGGGGTGCGGTTCCCGGGTCCGCTGGGGCTGGCCGCCGGTTTCGACAAGGACGGCACGGGGCTGCGCACGTGGGGCGCCCTCGGGTTCGGGTACGCCGAGGTCGGCACCGTCACCGCACGCCCGCAGCCGGGCAACCCGGCCCCCCGCATGTTCCGGCTGCCCGCCGACCGGGCCCTGCTGAACCGGATGGGCTTCAACAACCTCGGCGCGGGCACGCTCGCGGTCCGGCTGGCCCAGCACCGTGCCGCGGTGCCGATCGGGGTGAACATCGGCAAGACGAAGACGACCCCGGCCGCCGACGCCGTCGACGACTACCGGGCCAGCGCCCGCCTGGTCGGCCCCCTCGCGTCGTACCTGGTGGTCAACGTGAGCTCGCCGAACACGCCCGGACTGCGCGACCTGCAGGCCGTCGAGTCGCTGCGGCCCATCCTGGCGGCCGTCCTTGCGGAAGTTTCGACAGCCCCGGGGTCCTCGACCCCGGTGCTGGTGAAGATCGCCCCGGACCTGTCCGATTCCGACGTCGACGACATCGCGGACCTGGCCATCGAGTTGGGCCTGGCCGGAATCGTCGCCACCAACACCACCGTGTCGCGCACCGGACTGAGCACCCCCGGCGTCGACCGGCTGGGCCCGGGTGGCATCTCGGGACCACCGGTGGCGCGCCGCGCCGTCGAGGTGCTGCGCCGGCTCCACGCGCGGGTCGGCGACCGACTGGTGCTGATCAGCGTCGGGGGCATCGAGACCGCCGACGACGCGTGGGAACGCATCACCGCCGGGGCCTCGCTGCTGCAGGGCTACACCGGTTTCATCTACGACGGCCCGCTATGGGCCAAGCACATTCACGATGGCATCGCCCACCGGCTACACGAGGGAGGGTTCGCCTGCCTGGCCGATGCCGTCGGCTCGGCGGCCAGGCGGGAGGGCCCGGCGGCGTGAACCGGCCGTCGGCGATCCGCCGGCGCGAGAGTGCGTGTGCCCGGCCCCCGATGTGGTTCTCGCGGCGGGTGTTGCGGCGCACGTTCGATCAGGCTGTCAGTTCGGCGACCCGCACCCGGGTGGCCGACCACACCGTTCCGGCGGCAGCGCGCATTTCTGGATGGCGTGTCGAGAGCTCAACATCCACCGGTCGCCGTGCGCATGACCTCTCGGTTGCCACCGCCACAGCCGGCGCGCGTTTGCCGAGCAGCCCGGCGATGTAGTTTGCCCACTCCAACTTCGTCAGCCCGTCGACGCCGACGGCGTGATATACGCCGCGCCGGACATGCGTCGCGATGGTCATGGCGGTGACCTGAACAACATGGTCCAGCGGAATCGGAAACCGTCGGCGCTCGTCGCATCGAAGAGGTAGGCCCTTCACCGTCGCGTTGACGGCTTCAGCAACAAAATCTCTACTCCCGAACAGCAGAGGAAGCCGCAGCACGACATGGTCGCCGTCGTCGAGGAGAAACTGCTCCGCCTCAACCTTGTGACGTCCATAAACCTGCTGGGGCGACACCTGGGCGTCCTCACGGTAAGACCCGGGCGCCCCGAATACGTAGTCGGACGAATAGTAGATGATGCGACCGCCGATACGCGACGCCGCGGCGGCCGCATGGCGCACGCCCCGCACGTTGACGTCGTAGGAGGCCGACGGATCCCGCTCGCACCGATCCGGGTCGGACAAACCCGCAGCGTAGATCACGACCCGGGGCCGCACGGCTTCGACACACTCGACGACGTCCCCGGCGGAGCGGACGTCGACGCCGTGAACGTTCGCCACCGGCGGGTGGCGCGACGCACTGCTGATCGACAAGCCGTATCCGGGGAGCAGCCGGCCCAACGCTTCCCCGACGCGGCCACCCGCCCCGAGGATCAGCACGTCGGTGCGACGAGACGTCGCCATCTCAGCTGGACCCGAATTTCATCGCGCCCACCGTCGCCATCGTTCGTCCCACATCAGTCGGACGTCACGATCCTGTCCAACCACCCGGCAAGGGCGTTCGAGCCCGGGCCGTCGATGTGCTCGCGCGCCGCCGTTCTCGCACGGGCGGTCGCGGCCCCCACCGCGACCCCGTAGCCGACCATGCACAGCATCGGCGCGTCGGAATCACTGTCGCCGAAGGCCACGACGTCGCCCGGCGCTATGCCGAGATGCCGGCACAGTACCGTCATTGCATCAGCCTTCCCGACGCCCTTGGCCTGGATGTCACAGCAATCCAAGCCGCTCGCCACGGCGTCCAGGTCGGGAAATGCTTCCATATCGCCGAGTAGCCGTCTGCAGGCCGATTCGTTCCCCCGGCACATAACTTTCAAAACTGAAATACCGACCGTATCCTGCAGCGCATCCGAGGGGAGTCGGGAGTCGGCCGTCAAACCTGTCGCCCGCTCTTCGACTTCGATGAGGGTGGATTGCCCGAACGCCATCCAGTGCAATCCGTCACTCACATAGAGGTTCACCGCGCCGCCCATATTCGAAAATGTGCGGAGGACGTCAATCAGACGCCCGTCGACTCCGAAACTCTCAGCGGTCAGCTGCCGGCCGGACGCGGTTCTGGCCAGGGCGCCGTTATACGCTATCAAGTGCGCATCCAACCCCAAACCACGCGCAAGAAGTTCCAGTGAGGCAATCGGTCTCGAGCTGACGAGAACTATCTGGAGTCCTCGCTTCTGCAGTTTCCGAAGGGACGCTGCGGTGACATCGGAAACAGGATTTTCCGAATCCAGCAACGTGCCGTCGACGTCGAAGGCGACGAGACGCGCGTGGACATCGTGCATGTCTGCTATCCCTCGAGTCGCCACGCATCGTGATTGACGTCATTCATGCGGCTCAATCCGCGGTGCTGGAATTGGCTTGAGAACGGCAGGTCAATCGACAGTTTTCCGAGGACGTCCGCCAGAAGCAACGCGCCCGTCGCGTATATGGCCACGGCGACATTCGGCGAGGCCTCGGCATTTATGTGAAATGGCATGTCAGAACAGAAATGCATGGCCTCGTTGAAGTTGATCTTCAGATCCATTTCGTCAAAATCGGCGCCCAGAACTTCTTCGACGACGCCCTGCATGGAGTCCTTCAACCGCCGGTACAGTCCGACGAGATACGGCGATCTGAAGCCCAGGTCGACCACGACGGTGTCGTTCACGACACGATGCCTTACCTCATGTCGGCCCTCGTGCAGCAAGTCGTACATTCCGTTGTAACTATGGGCCAACTTCCCGATGTCATAGTAAATATCGCACGCGGGATAGCCACGCGGATCAACCAACCAGAACTTGTCCGACTCCTGGTCGTACAAGATGTTCTCCAGATGCAAATCGCCATGAATGTAGGGCGACACCCCGGGGGGCGCCAATTCCGCCACCGCACGACCGCTCCGCTCCAGCTCAAACAGCATCGCCGGGATGTTAGGAATAACACGTCCGTTGACCTGCAGGCAACGACTCTCTATCAGCGGAGCAAATCCTGGGTCCAGGTCGATAGTAACCCCGAGACGATTCCAGACACGACTGAAATGATAATCCTGCACATAGGTCGAGGGTGTCTCCGTCAAATGTCCGAGATACACCTCGTTGTATTCATAATCGAGGACCTTTCTGAGTACGGACGCCGCCCGCTCGGGTGTGATACGAAGATTCAGCAATAAATCACGGAGATTGGGGTAACCGACATAGTCGAGCCCGATACAAACGGCATCGCCCTCTTCGTGGGAAAACAATAACTTGGGATAATGGCGGCGAAGCGGTTCCGGAAGTCGCCCATAGAAACGCTTCTCGTCACCCAACTTCACCGAACCGCGGCCTTCGGCTTGCTTACGAAAATATTTCTGCACACCCGACTTTGCGAACGAGCCCCCGACGCGGACCGCATCGTTGGCCACGAGTTCATCAACCGTGTATTGGTGAAGATTCCTCGTGCTACTCAATTTCCGGAGTTCGCAGTCGAAATCACGGGGATCGCTGCAATTTATCTGCAGCACATCCCCACACGCGAGACGGGCGGCGGCTATGCGGCCGTTGTCGTTGGGATCCCACACGATGAAATGGGAGGGCAAGCGAACCGACCTCAACGTCAAGAGCCGCACCACCGACGGTATCAACTCCCGGCCAGAGCGGATGAGAATTACCTCGTCTGCGGGCGAGCAGCTATCCATCAACTCACCCAGGTCATCATTGGCGTAGAGAGTCAGGACATCGCTTACGCCGTACCGTTGCAACTCGTATTTAATCGATTCGTGTAGAGCGTCCGGCCCTTCGTCCGCATTGCTCCGTTGAGATTCGTCGACGATTATTCCGTGCACACGCGGGCCGCCCCCGAGCGCCGCTTGGATGAACTCGCCGAGCGGGGCACCCAACAGCTTCGCGAACCTGTCGAGCACGGTGACGTCGGTCAGGACGACTTCGCCACGTTCGACCTGCGACAGCCAGCTACTGGGTTTGCGCATCTCCTCGGCGAGCCGCTCACGCGACCAGTCGCGTTCGACTCGGTACTGGTAAACGAGGTCGGCGATGGTGGCTTCAGGCTCTGCCACGGTGCCCCATGAGCGGTGATCGGTTGGCCGCACCGCTCGCGGACCGAGGCCGTCGCGGCGTGGGTCTGCCGACGCTGTTCCTCGACGGGCGATCGCCTCGCGACGGCAGGGCCCCCCTCGGAGGGGCCACGAGCGGGTGTCGCCGAACGGGCCGCGGTTGGACGCCGACGGTGGCGCGCTCGTAACGGGCGGTCGCGGCGACCGCGTCCAAGCGCCGCGTGTGCGGCGCCCGGCTGTGGCGGTCACGGACCTTCAACTCGATGACGAGTGCAAACATCAATGGCCTTCCTGGCTCATCACGATGGGGTTGCGGCATCGACGACGTTAGCGTCCGCCAGCAGCCAGGCTACCCAATCGCCTCGCGGAGGTGATGCACCGCCCGAACGGGATGGGCCCGAACGGGATGGGATTGTCGGCGCCGACCGGGCGTTCGCCCGGCAACCCACGCGCGCGCAACCCCGACGGGATCCGACCGGGCCGCCCTAACGCTGTTCGTAGGTGCCGTAGATGTAGGCCCGTGCGATCGCGTGCTGGAAGAGGTTGAACCCGAGGAAGGCGGGGCTGGCGTCCTCGGTGAGGTCCAGCTTGTCGACGTCGACGGCATGGACCGCGAAGTAATACCGGTGCACGCCGTGGCCCGGCGGCGGCGCCGCGCCGACGTAGCGGCGCATGCCCGCGTCGTTGACCAGGGTCACCGCGCCACCCGGGAGTTCACCGCCGGCGCCGGCGTCCTCGGGCAACTCGGTGACGTCGGCGGGCAGGTTGGCCACCGCCCAGTGCCAGAACCCCGACAGCGTGGGGGCGTCGGGGTCGTAGCAGGTGACCGCGAAGCTGCGGGTCCCCTCGGGGAACCCCGACCAGCTCAGCTGCGGGCTGACGTCCTCACCACCCGCTCCCATGATCCCGCTGATCTGCGGTGTGGCCAGCGGTTCGCCGTCGGTGATCGAGTCGGACGTCAGGGTGAACGTCGGCAGCTTGGGCAACGCATCGTACGGGTCGGGCGGCGAGCTCATGGGGCGTTCCTCTCGTGACGTGATGTTTCGGGCTAACTCGGCTAACAATGGGTCAGGAAATGTGCCAGCACCTCGGTGCCGAACCTCAACGAGTCGACGGGTACCCGCTCGTCCACACCGTGGAACAGCGCGGCGAAATCCAGGTCCGGCGGCAGCCGCAGCGGGCTGAAGCCGAAGCAGCGAATACCCAGGCGCGCAAAGGCTTTCGCGTCAGTTCCGCCGGAGAGCATGTAGGGTACCGTCCGGCCGTCCGGGTCGAGCGCCAGCACCGCAGCGTTCATCGCGTCGACCAGTTCACCGTCGAACGTGGTCTCGTAGGACGGCAGGTCCCGGATCCATTCCCGCGTCACGTCCGGGCCGATCAGCTCGTCGACCTCGGCCTCGAACGCCGCCTTGCGGCCCGGCAGGATGCGGCAGTCGACCACCGCTTCGGCGGTGGCCGGAATGACGTTGGCCTTGTAGCCCGCCTTGAGCATCGTCGGGTTGGCGGTGTCGCGCAGCACCGCGTTGAGCATGCGGGCCATCGGGCCCAGCTTCTCGATCGTTCCCTCCAAATCCGGTGAGTCCGCGTCGAACGCGATGCCGGTCTCCTCGCGCACGGCGGCCAGGAACTGCGCGACGGCGTCGGTCATCACCGCCGGGAACCGGTGCCGACCCAGCCGGGCGACTGCCTCGGCGACGGCGGTGACGGCATTCTTGTCGTGCACCATCGAACCGTGTCCCGCCGGGCCCCGGGCGGTCAGCCTCATCCACGACAGGCCCTTCTCGGCCGTCTCGATCAAGTAGAGCCGGCGTTCGCCGCCGTGGCGGCGCGGCACGGTCAACGAGAAGCCGCCCACCTCGCCGATCGCCTCGGTGACGCCCTCGAACAGGTCGGGACGGTTGTCGACCAGCCAGTGCGCCCCGTAGTGACCGCCGTGCTCCTCGTCTGCGACGAAGGCGAACACCAGCTCGCGCGGCGGCACGACACCCGCCCGCTTCAACTGGCGGGCGACCACGATCATCATGCCGACCATGTCCTTCATGTCGACCGCGCCGCGGCCCCAGACATAGCCGTCCTCGACGGCGCCGGAGAACGGGTGCACGCTCCATTCGGACGGCTCGGCGGGCACCACGTCGAGATGCCCGTGGATCAGCAGGGCGCCGCGGGCGTTGTCTGCGCCCTCGAGGCGGGCGAACACATTGCCCCGGCCGGGCGCGCCGGACTCGACGTACTCGATCCGGTAGCCCACCTCCGCGAGCTGCTCGGCGACCCAGCGGGCGCACTCGGCCTCGCCGCGCGTCGTCTCCAGTTCACCGGTGTTGGTGGTGTCGAACCGGATCAACCTGCTGACGACCTCGACGACGTCGTCGCCCGGGTTGTCGGGAACCCCGGCCTCCCCACGATCAACGGTCACAACCCAAATTCCTACCATTGCCGGGGGCCGTGGGCCGTCTCAGCAGCTGGGTTGGGCGGGCGCAGGCCGATCCGATAGCCTTAGCTGCCGACCCGTGCGGTTGGTATTGTCCGAGTGGCGGAATGGCAGACGCGCTAGCTTGAGGTGCTAGTGCCCTACTAATGGGCGTGGGGGTTCAAGTCCCCCCTCGGACACATCCGGCGACACGACTCA
>NZ_JBYCLG010000217.1:0-1669 GCF_057473785.1 Mycobacterium sp. TH-M103 | reverse complement strand
CGCTGTCGGGGGTGGCCGCCGAGTCCATGGTGCGCGACGCGGGCTGGACGATCATGGACATCGGCAAGCGCATCGAACGGGGCCTGTGGCTCACCGCTTTGCTGCAGGCCACGCTGACCGTGGTGCGGCCCGCGGCGGCCGAACAGATCATCATCGAGGCGGCGCTGGTGGCCTGCGAGTCGGCGGTGATCTACCGGCGCCGGACAGCCGGCTCGGTCAGCGTGGCCGCGATGGCCGAGCTGATGCTGTTCGACGCCACGAACCCGCGGTCGTTGCTGCACCAGGTGGAGCGGCTGCGGGCCAACCTGCGCGACCTGCCCGGGTCGTCGGGTTCGTCGCGCCCGGAGCGCCTGGTCGACGAGATCAGCACCCTGCTGCGCCGGTCCCATCCCGCCGAGCTCGAGCAGGTCAGCGACGACGGGCGCCGCGCGGAGCTGGCCGGCCTGCTGGCCGGGATACACGCCGGGCTGCGCGACCTGGCCGAGGCGATCACCGCCACGCAGCTGGCGCTGCCCGGCCACATGCAGCCGTTGTGGGGTCCCGACGAGCGCCGGGTGTTGCCGGCTTAGACGGCGTTGGACTCCGACCGTTCCCCGGCGAAACCGTGGTAGCGGTGCGGATCGGGCAGTCGCCGGCGTCGCGCCATGTGCACCAGTACCAGGACCGACAGCACCGCGGCGTAGACACACCACAGCGACGCGAACGCCTGCACGTAGAGGACGGCCGACCACGATCAGGCCCGCCAGGTTCGCCCATCCGAACACCACGATGGAGCGATAGCCCGACAGCACCGCCGGACCGATGACGGCGATCACGTAGAGCACCGCCCAGAAGTAGCCGTCGTGAACGCCGGTCTGGTAGCGCAGCGCGTGGGGGCACGTCGTCACCCCGATGGGCTCGGTGAGGACGACGACGGCCAGGTAGCCCGCGACGACGGCGCCGAGCATCGCGAACGGCGCCATCCGCAGCCGGGTAGCGTGCGGTTCGAGCATCAAGACGGCCACCGGGACCAGCGCGGGTAGCAGCGGCAGCGCGATGAAGACGTAGGCGCGCATCGCCAAATGCGCCAATCCCGCGGAGACGACGCCGTTGGGCCACACCGCCGCCTCGATGAACTGGTGGACCGCGAACACCCTGGGCAGCAACGCAAACGGCACTTCGCGACAGTGCTTGACCGCGCGCAGGGTCAACACCGCGACCGGCACGAGGGCGGTACCCACCACCAGGTAGGCCGTCATCGAGAAGCACATCGCCGGGTGTGTGCCCACTTTCCGGCGCCGCCAACCGGGCTAGCCCGCGATCGCGGCGGCTCCCCCCGACGCCGACGTCACCTCGTCGATCACGGTGTGGATGAACCGCATCTTCTCCAGCACCGCCGCGGGCAGCACGAACGGATAGAGGTCGTCGTGGCCCATCGACCGGTTCACCATGTTCAGCGACCACGACAGCGGCAGCCACAGGTCGATGATCGTCGCAAAGGCGCTGGGGCCCAACATGGTCCGGTCGAAAGTCGCCGTCGCCGGTGCGAAGCCGCACCATGCCGAGGTGTCCAGGGTGTCGCGGATGTGCAGATAGTGGGCGAAGGTCTCGGCCCAGTCCTCGGCGGGATGCATCGTCGCATACGACGACACGAACCGCTCCTGCCAGCCGTCGGGCGCGCCCTCGCTGT
>NZ_JBYCLG010000216.1:0-7795 GCF_057473785.1 Mycobacterium sp. TH-M103 | reverse complement strand
CCCACCGCTCCATGCGGTCGCGCAGCGGCGCAGCGGCAGCGGCGGCGTCCCGCTCTCGAAATTCGGCAATGTGCTCATCAGGCGCGCGGCGTCGCATATGGAAGACCGCGGCAGCCCGGTCGATGATCGTCTTCGGCATCTTCCCGGCCAAACCCGCCAACACAGCCGGGGCGAAAACCGGGAACTCAACCACGCGCATGTTCTTGGCGTCGCCTTCACAACGGTCTACCGTGGCGCCGCGCTTGTACCCGGCGTTGAAGAGCGCCCGTAAGTCCTCGGCTTGCGGGTTGGTTGTGCGGCCCCAAACCGCGTCGGCCTCGTCCTGCAAGATCGTTGGCGGCCTCTCACCGGCCGCTGCAATCCGTCGATACAGGGCTGCCGTGGTCGTCGATAAGGTCAACTTCGCGTTGCAGCACAGCAGCGCAAGCACTTCCAGTACGCGGGTCTTTCCCGACCCGGGCTCGGGAGAGTCGAGCACCAGCCGCGGCGTCACGTAGAACGCAGTGACGCACCAGGTGTGCAATACCCACAGGCACAGCACCGTCAGATGATACGGGCTTGGCAGCGCCAGAAAAGCGCCGGCGAAGCATTCCACCTCATCCAACAACTGGGCGCCGTCCGGGTTGTCCTCTGCCCATATTTCGCGCAGCTCGTCGGAGCGGTCGATGTCGGTCATGGCCGCACCTCCCGCGCCGCGCGGAACTCGGCGCGTTGCTGCAACTCCCGCGCAATCTTCGACCAGTCGGCGGCGGCCGCCACAGACTTGCTCGCTTCGGCCTGGGCCGCTTGGCACGTTTCGACACGCAAAGCGTGGTGGACACCAAAAGCCGCCAATGCCAAAAATTTCCGCGGGTCGCCGTCAGCGAGCGCGCACCACGACGGCGTACCCGCCCACGGCAGCGGGCCGGCGTTCGCCCGGGCAACCAACGCTTCGAGGAACCGATGGGTGTCCCACCATGACACCTGTTGGGATTCAATCGAATCAGGCATCGGCCACCGCCTTCGCCCGGCAGACCGGCCCCAGGTGGGTGCGCACCGATTCGGCTGCGACCAGCCATTGGCCGCACCGCAGGCAGCGGGTCGCCAACCGGAATCCACGCGCGGCCGCGGCCGCCACAACGGCGGCGTCGGCGCGATCTTCGGGGGTCGGCGGTTCGTGGTGGTCGTGGTGCCACGGCGGGGTAAACTGGCGGCTAGCGAGTGGTGTCGTCGAGGTGGCCCGGACCGGCTGGTCCGGGCTTCTTCGTTGGGGGCTCATGCTGCACCACCGCCCGTGCGCCGGCGCCGGGCCTGGGCCGACTTCAGCGCCATCCTGGCGAAGTAGGCCTTGCGGAGCGACTCTGCGCGCTGCGGGTCACCGTCGGCTTCGGCGAGAAACTTGTCCTCGAAGGCCCTGCGCGCGTTGGCGGTTCGTGTGGAGCGGCTTTCAGTGGCCGCCCAGGATTCGTGGGCGGCGAGTTGCGCGCGCAACCGGCGTTCGGTAGCGGTGAGAGAATGAGTTTGCGGCATAAGGCATCCCGTGAGTGAAGGGGTGCCGTTCCGCTGGGAGACGGCGTGCTCCGCGATAAACGCCAAGCGCGGTCTAGCGGCCTCTGAGGCTATTGAGGACCGATGTTAGCACAAGCGTGCCGCCGATGGTGAGGACGTGTGACTGTCGCCGGGTGTCGGCGGCCGCGGCCGCCAGCGCGCTAGTCAGCGTGTCCCAAGACAATTGGTAGTCCGGGGAGCGCCCGGCGTGCCGACACGCCGGGCACTTGAAGGTCTGTTTGCCGCCGACGTTCATTGGCACCCGCGGTGAGGGGCCGTCGGCCAGCGGCGCGCCCAGCCGGTAGATGTCGCGCCCGTTCGGTTGCAGCACGAACGCGGCCAGGACGTGCCTGTGGGGACAGTGGATCACCAGCTCGCCGTGCAGCGCAGCGGGTTTCGGTCGCCGGCTCACAGGTCACCGAGGCCGAGTTCGCGAGCTTCGGCGGCGGCGCGCTCGGCCGCGGAAGCCCCGGTGTAGCGGTCCATCATCGAGCGGGTGGACCAGCCGGCGATGCTCATCAGCCCCTGCTCGGTGCCCCCGGCGCGTAGCCAGCGTGTGGCCGCGGTGTGGCGCAGGAGATGAAGGTGAAACCCGTCGATGCCAGCTTTCTGGGCCCGGTCGCGCAGCGTGTCGTTAAGACCGAAGTAGGCAAAGCTTTTGCCGCCGACGCCGAGCCACAGTTGGGGGGTCGCGGCGAGCTTGTGTGACCGGCGCGCGCGCAGGTACCGATCCAGCGCGGCGGCGGTCTGCGGACTAAACGGGGCGGTGCGGCCCTTGGCGCCTTTGCCGCGGCGGACCACGACGATGCCGTTCCGCAGCGGCTCGACGTCAGCGACGTTGAGGGAGATCGCCTCGGACGCACGCAGGCCCGTCTCGATCAGGAGTCGCAGCAGCGCCTCGTCGCGGCGGTCGCGGAAGCTGCTGCCTTTACACGCCTTGAGCAAGGCCCGCAGCTGGTCGTCGGTGAGCGCTTCGACGACTTTGGTGGGCAGCTTCGGCGCTCTGAGGCCGAGTAGCGGGTCCTCGGACAGCTCGCCTTCCTCGACGAGCCAGCGCACAAACTGGCGCAGCGCGGCCTGGCGCAGCCGCACCGTGTTGGCCTGCTTGCCGTCGGCGACCAGGGCGGCGCTGTAGTGCTGGACCCGCGCGCGGGTAATCTCGACCGGGTGTCCGTTGGCTTCGCACCACACCAGGAACAGCCGCACGCCCTGCAGGTAGGACGTGATGGTGGTCGGGGATTTGTTCGCGGCCAGCAGCGCGAGCTCCCACGACTTCATGAGTGCGGGCAGGTCGGGTGGCGGCAAAGGGTCAGGCATGACCATTATCTTAGGACGCAACGCTGTGCAAACGTGATATCTTGGGGATTCCTGTCAAAACCGCAGCTAAAACCGCTTACCGGCGAGAACTAGTTCCCCAAGGAACTGACCATCCTCTAGGAGATACACCGACCGTGGCATCGACCGCCGACTTCAAGAACGGACTGGTGCTGGTGATCGACGGCCAGCTGTGGCAGATCGTCGAGTTCCAGCACGTCAAACCCGGCAAGGGGCCGGCCTTCGTGCGCACCAAGCTGAAGAACGTGGTCTCCGGCAAGGTCGTCGACAAGACCTACAACGCCGGGGTGAAGGTGGAGACCGCGACCGTCGACCGGCGCGACACCACCTACCTGTACCGCGACGGCTCGGATTTCGTGTTCATGGACAGCCAGGACTACGAGCAGCACCCGCTGCCGGAGTCCCTGGTCGGCGACGCGGCCAATTTCCTGCTCGAGGGCATGCCGGTGCAGATCGCATTCCACAACGGGGCGGCGCTGTACCTCGAGCTGCCGGTGACCGTCGAGCTCGAGGTCACCCACACCGAGCCGGGTCTGCAGGGCGACCGCTCCAGCGCCGGCACCAAGCCGGCCACGCTGGAAACCGGCGCCGAGATCCAGGTGCCGTTGTTCATCAACACCGGCGACAAGCTGAAGGTCGATTCGCGCGACGGCAGCTACCTGGGGCGCGTCAACGCGTGAGCGGACCCGCGCGCCCCGCGCGTCCCGTCAAAGGACGTCATCACGCCCGCAAACGCGCCGTCGACCTGCTGTTCGAGGCCGAGGCGCGCGGGATGACCCCCGGGGAGCTCGTCGACGTGCGGACCGCGCTGGCCGAGTCCCAGCCCGACGTGAAGCCGCTGCACCCGTACACGGTGACGGTGGCGCGCGGCGTCGGCGAGAACAGCGCGCACATCGACGACCTGATCAGTTCGCACCTGCAGGGCTGGACGCTGGACCGGCTGCCCGCGGTGGACCGGGCGATCCTGCGGGTGTCGGTGTGGGAACTGCTTTATGCCGGCGACGTGCCGGCGCCGGTCGCCGTGGACGAGGCCGTGCAGCTGGCCAAAGAGCTGTCCACCGACGAGTCGCCCGGCTTCCTCAACGGGGTGCTCGGTCACGTGATGCTGGTGACGCCGCAGATCCGGGCCGCCGCCGAGGCGGTCCGCAACCCGGGGCCCGACTCGTGAGCGGGTCACAGTAACTATCCGCACCAAAGGACAGGTGAGGTTATGAGTCGACACACGGGCCGGCCGCGACGACTGCACGTGTCCGCGCTGGCGGCGGTGGCAAACCCGTCGTACACCCGGCTGGACACGTGGAACCTGCTCGACGACGCGTGCCGCCACCTGGCCGAGGTGGACCTGAGCAAGCAGGAGATCCACCAGGACGTGGCCAAGGTGCGGCGGCTGATGGACCGGCTGGCCGCCTACGAGCGGTACTGGCTGTACCCGGGCGCGGCGAACCTGGCGACTTTCCGCGCGCACCTGGAGGCGCTCTCCACCGTGCGGCTCGCCGAAGAGGTGTCGCTGGCGGTGCGGCTGCTGTCCGAATACGGTGACCGCGCAGGGCTTTTCGACACCTCAGCGTCGCTGGCCGAGCAGGAGCTGGTCGCCCAGGCCAAACAGCAGCAGTTCTACACGGTGCTGCTCGCCGACGACGCCCCGATGACGGCCCCCGACAGCCTGGCGGAGTGCCTGCGGGCGCTGCGCCACTCCTCCGACGAGATCCAGTACGAGCTGCTGCTGGTCTCCAGCATCGAGGACGCGATCACCGCGGTCGCGCTCAACGGCGAGATCCAGGCGGCGATCATCCGCGACGACCTGCCGCTGCGCTCGCGCGACCGGATGCCGGTGACGAACTCGCTGCTGGGCGCCGTCGGCCAAGGTGGTCAGGACGTGGCGAGCGAAGGCACCCAGGACTGGGTCGAGTGCGCCGAATGGATGCGGGAGCTGCGGCCGCACATCGACCTGTATCTGCTCACCGACGAGTCGATCGCCGCGGAGACCGAGGACGAACCCGACGTCTACGACCGCACGTTCTACCGGCTCAACGACGTCACCGACCTGCACAGCACGGTGCTCGCGGGTCTGCGGAACCGTTTCGCCACACCGTTTTTCGACGCCCTGCGGGCGTACGCGGCCGCCCCGGTCGGCCAGTTCCACGCGCTGCCGGTCGCCCGCGGCGCCAGCATCTTCAACTCCAAGTCGCTGCAGGACATGGGCGAGTTCTACGGCCGCAACATCTTCATGGCCGAGACGTCGTCGACCTCGGGCGGCCTGGACTCGCTGCTGGACCCGCACGGCAACATCAAGGCGGCGATGGACAAGGCCGCCATCACCTGGAACTCCAACCGGACCTACTTCAGCACCAACGGGACCTCGACCGCCAACAAGATCGTCGTGCAGGCCCTGACCCGGCCGGGCGACATCGTGCTCATCGACCGCAACTGCCACAAGTCCCACCACTACGGCCTGGTCCTGGCCGGGGCCTACCCGCTGTACTTGGACGCGTATCCGCTGCCCGAGTACGCGATCTACGGTGCGGTGTCGCTGCAGACCATCAAGCAGACGCTGCTGGACCTCGAGGCCGCGGGACAACTGCACCGGGTGCGCATGCTGCTGCTGACCAACTGCACCTTCGACGGCGTCGTCTACAACCCCCGCCGCGTGATGGAGGAGGTGCTGGCGATCAAACCGGACATCTGCTTCCTGTGGGACGAGGCCTGGTACGCGTTCGCGACCGCGGTGCCGTGGGCCCGGCAGCGGACCGCCATGGTGTCGGCCGAGCGCCTCGAGCAGATGCTGAGGTCGCCGGAATACGCTGCCGAGTACCGGCAGTGGAGCGCGGAGATGGACGGCGTGGACCGCTCGGAGTGGGTTGACCGGCGGCTGCTGCCCGACCCCGCCCGCGCCCGGGTCCGCGTGTACGCCACGCACTCCACCCACAAGTCGTTGTCGGCGTTCCGGCAGTCGTCGATGATCCACGTGCGTGACCAGGACTTCAAGGCGCTGACCCGCGACGCGTTCGACGAGGCGTTTTTGACCCATACCTCGACGTCGCCGAACCAGCAACTGCTGGCGTCGCTGGACCTGGCGCGCCGGCAGGTCGACATCGAGGGGTTCGAGCTGGTCCGCCACGTCTACAACATGGCGCTGGTCTTCCGGCACCGCGTCCGCAAGGATGCGCTGATCAGCCGGTGGTTCCGCATCCTCGACGAGTCCGACCTGGTGCCCGACGAGTACCGCACCTCGTCGGTGAGCTCGTACCGTCAGGTCCGGCAGGGCGCGCTGGCGGAGTGGAACGAGGCGTGGCGATCGGATCAGTTCGTGCTGGACCCGACGCGGGTCACCTTGTTCATCGGGCGGACCGGGATGAACGGGTACGACTTCCGCGAGAACATCCTGATGAAGCGGTTCGGCATCCAGATCAACAAGACCTCCATAAACAGCGTGCTGCTGATCTTCACCATCGGGGTCACCTGGTCGAGCGTGCACTACCTGCTCGACGTGCTGCGCCGGATCGCCTGGGACCTGGATCGCCGGCAGCTCGACCGCGGCAAGGACGACCGCGCCCTGCAGGCGCGCCGCGTCGAGGAGATCACCGAGGACCTGCCGCACCTGCCCGACTTCAGCGAGTTCGACATCGCCTTCCGTCCCGTCGACGCGTGCTCGTTCGGCGACATGCGCTCGGCCTTCTACGCCGGTTACGAGGAGTCCGACCGCGAGCACGTGCTGATCGGGATGGCCGGGCGGCGGCTCGCCGAGGGCAAGACGCTGGTGTCGACGACGTTCGTGGTGCCCTACCCGCCGGGGTTCCCGGTGCTGGTGCCCGGCCAGGTGGTGTCCAAGGAGATCGTCTACTTCCTGGCCCAGCTCGACGTCAAGGAGATCCACGGGTACAACCCCGACCTCGGGTTGTCGGTGTTCACCGAGGCGGCGCTGGCGCGGATGGAGGCCCAGCGCAACGCGGCGACGGCCGCGTTGGGCTCGGCGTTGCCCGTCTTCGCGCTGCCCGCCGACGCCCGGGGCAACGGCAACGGCGACGGCGTGGTGCGGACGGTCACCGACGAGGCCTGAGCCGCTACCGCAGGATCTTGGCGTAGAGCAGGCTGTCCTGCGGCTCGGGCCCCATGGTGGGGTAGACGACGTGCCGGGCGAGGCGGCCCTCCAGGAAGAAACCGGCACGCTCGAGCAGGCGGGTGGACCGCTGGTTGTCGGGGCTGCAGGTGGCCCACACCCGGTAGATCTGCGGGTCGGATTCCAGCGCGTGCAGCAGCATGTCGAGCGCCTCGGACAGCAAACCCCTGCCCCACCAGCGCTTGCCGAGGCAGTAACCGATCTCCACCGAGTGCGGGGCGGTTTGCCGGCAGCTGACCATCCCGACGACCTCGCCGCTGTGTCGCAGCTCGATGACCCAGGTCCGCTCGTCGCCGCCGACGTTGAGCTTCTCGCTGATCACCCGCCGCGTCGCCGCCACGTCCGGGTGGGGCGACCACAGCAGATAGCGGGTGACCTCGGGATCGCGGGCCACCCGCTGGAAGAGGGCACCCGCGTCGTCGAGGACGGGCAGCCGCAGCAGCAGCCGGGGCCCGGCGATGCTGTCAGGCGGGTAGCCGGGCATTCACAGGCCGAGCGCTCGATAGGTGCGACGGACGAATTTCGGCTGCGCCGTGCGCAGTTGGGCCAGCGACGTGTTGCCCGCGACGGCCGTGGCGGCGTCCGCGGTCATGTCGGGCATGTTCTGGATCAGGTACAGCAGGACCAGGTCGTCGGCGGACGGGTCGGCCTGCCACCAGGTGCCGTAGGCGCCGGGCCAGCTGAACGTGCCCAGCCCACCCGGCCCGAACAGTGGGGCGGAGCGCGCCGGATCGGTCACCACCGACAGGTTCAGCCCGAATCCGCGGCCGACCCAGTACGGCGCTCCCAGGAAGTCGTGGCGCTTGAGTTCGGGGG
>NZ_JBYCLG010000215.1:0-20642 GCF_057473785.1 Mycobacterium sp. TH-M103 | reverse complement strand
CGCGCGCTTCTCGGCGTCGGTCTGGGCCGTCACCAGCAGCTGGTAGTTCTTCACGTACTGCTGCTCGATGGTCGAACCGCCGCGGGTGTCGACGTCCCCGCGCGCATACCCGGCCAGCCCGGTCAGGGTGCCCTTCCAGTCCACCCCGTTGTGCTCGGCGAAACGCTTGTCCTCGATCGAGACGATCGCAAGCTTCATGGTGTTGGCGATCTTGTCGCCGGGCACCTCGAACCGGCGTTGCGAGTACAGCCAGGCGATGGTGTTGCCCTTCGCGTCGACCATCGTCGAGACCGCCGGCACCTCACCCTCGAGGAGCTGCGCCGAGCCGTTGGCGACGACCTCGGAGGCGCGATTGGACATCAGCCCCACACCGCCGGCCACCGGGAACATCAGGGCGGTCGCGACCACACCGGCCAACAGGCAGAATCCGGCGAGCTTGAGAACCGTGAGGCCTGCTGGGGGGCGGTCTGGCATGGGTACTAGAGTAGCGGGCCACGGTTTCCCCGATGCCGCCTCAGCCGCCCCGCCGGACCGGCAGAACGACTAAGCATTTCGCTGACCAGGGATGTTGCCCCCGGCTCGAGTGATATTCGCGCCGACTTAACCGGTCGTACACTCCCGCCGGGGTGCGTGATGGTACGTCTGGTCGTAGGCTACCGCGCAGGACGGCACGCGCGTCCCAAAAAAAGGTTATGAGACTGTTGCGCAATTGCCACCTGACCACCTAACTTATACACACGGTGAGATTCGGCTAACACCGTCGTGGATAGTGTGGCGTAGATCGCAGTCGGGTCTGCACCCGAGGAGGGCGGCCGCGGAAGGCGGCCGGGCAGGAAGGGAACGACTCGTGTCAGGAACACGGCCCGCCGCGCGTCGGACAAACATCGCGGCTGCGCAAGGCGTACTCCGCAGCGTCGACGCCGAAGAACGAATCACCTGGGTTTCGAAGGCGCTGTGCCGGACCACCGATCCCGACGAACTCTTCGTGCGGGGCGCCGCCCAGCGCAAAGCCGCGGTGATCTGCCGTCACTGCCCGGTCATGCAGGAGTGCGGGGCGGACGCGCTGGACAACAAGGTGGAGTTCGGCGTGTGGGGCGGCATGACGGAGCGTCAGCGCAGGGCGCTGCTGAAGCAACACCCCGACGTGGTGTCCTGGGCGGACTTCTTCGACAAGCGTCGCAACCGCAGCGTCGGCTGACCCCTCGATCCGAGCGGCAATCGCCGCTTGCCTCTGATTACGACCCTGTTACAGCCGTGCGCAGTCGAACTGGCTTGTGCATGGGACGAATTCGCGGCCGGAACTATCGCGCGTGCAATAAGGCCGGCTTCAGCCCGCCGCGGCGGTGAGCTGGTCGGCCAGCGCGCGCAGCGCCTCCAGGTCCGACACGTCGAACGGCAACGACGGCACCCCCACGATCGGCACGTGCGGGTTGGCGCCGGTGAACCGCGACAGCAGCCGCACCTCCCGCTTGGCAGTCTGCGCGCGGTCGGCGTGAATCCGCAGCACCGCCGCCGCCAGCGCCGCGGCCTCCGAATCCTGTCCCGAACCGAGCGCGGCCTCCAGCGTCTCGCTGCCGTCGACGGCCCGCTCGACCGGCAGCGAACACAGCGTCGGGTGAGTGCGGTTGAGCACCAGCCCGGCCAGCGGCATGCTCTCCTGCGAGAGCCGGTCCACGAAGAACGCCGCCTCGCGCAGCGCGTCCGGTTCGGCCGCCGACACCACCACGAACTGCGTCCCCCGCCGTTTGAGCAGCGCGTAGGTGCGCTCGGCCTTCTCCCGGAACCCCCCGAAGGTGGCGTCCAGCGACTGCACGAATGCGGCTGCGTCACCGAGCATCTGGGAACCGAGCACGGTTGAGAGCGCTTTCATCGCCAAACCCATTGCGCCGGTTACCAGTCGACCGATGCCACGACCGGGTGCCAGCAACAGCCGCCACAGCCGGCTGTCCATGAAGCTGCCCAGCCGCTTCGGCGCGTCCAGGAAGTCCAGCGCGTTGCGCGACGGGGGGGTGTCGACCACGACCAGGTCCCAGCGGTCCTGGCCCAGCAGCTGCCCCAGTTTTTCCATCGCCATGTACTCTTGCGTGCCGGCCAGCGACGTGGCGACGGTCTGATAGAACTGGTTGTTCAGAATCGATTGCGCCCGTTCGGTTCCCGAGTACTGGACCACCATCTCGTCGAACGTGCGGCGCATGTCGAGCATCATCGCGTGCAGCTCCCCGGTGACCTCGGGGGCCAGCGGCACCCGCTGCGGGACGTTGCCGAGTTCGTTGACGCCCAACGCCTGTGCCAGCCGCTTGGCCGGGTCGATCGTCAAAACGCAGACGTTGCGGCCATATTCGGCCGCACGCAACGCCAGCGCGGCGGCCGTGGTGGTCTTGCCCACGCCACCGGCGCCGCAGCACACCACGACGCGGTTCGACATGTCGGACAGGATCGCCTTCATGTCAAGGACTGTCGGTGTGACGCTCATCGAACCCCCTGTTGGGCAAGCGATTCCGAAAGCTCGTAAAGGCTGCCGAGGTCGACGCCGTCGGAGATCGCCGGCAGTTCGAGCCGGGGCACCTGCAACGCGTCGAGCTGTTGGGCGGTCTCGGCGCGCGCGGTGATGCGGGTCGCATGCTCGATGGTCTCGGTGAGCAGGCCGGCGAAGTCGGCCTCGCCGAGCGTGATTCCGGCCATCTCGAGGCCGGCCCGAACCGAGTCCGCGTCGATCGCGCCCTCGGCGGCCTTGGCGAGATCGCGCGGCTCCAGATACGAGGGGATGTTGCGGTTGACGATCACACTGCCGATCGGCAGCTCCATCTCGGCCAGCTCCTCGATGGCTTCCAGCGTCTCCTGCACCGGCAGCGCCTCGAGCAGGGTGACAAGGTGGATGGCGGTCTGTTCGGAGTGCAGTAACCGGACCACGCCCTCGCTCTGCGAGTGCACCGGCCCACCCTTGGCCAGGTCGGACACGGCCTTGGTGACATCCAGGAAGCGCGCGATGCGGCCCGTCGGCGGCGAGTCCACCACGACCGCGTCGTACACCGGCAGCCTGTTGCGGTCGACGCGCACCACCGACTCCTTGATCTTGCCGGTGAGCAGCACGTCGCGCAGACCGGGCGCGATCGTCGTCGCGAACTCGATGGCGCCGATGCGCCGCATCGCCCGGCCCGCGATGCCGAGGTTGTAGAACATGTCCAGGTATTCCAGGAACGCCGCCTCTATGTCGATCGCCAGCGCGTTGACCTGGCCGCCGCGCTCCGCCGTCGCGATCTTGAGCTCCTGGTACGGCAGTGGCGGCACGTCGAACAACTGCGCAATCCCTTGCCTGCCCTCGACTTCGACGAGCAGGACCTTGCGGCCGCCCGCGGCCAGCGTCAGCGCCAGGGCGGCCGCCACCGTCGACTTGCCCGTGCCGCCTTTGCCGGTGACGAAATGCAGCCGGGCCTTGGACAGGCGCGCCGGCCAGCCCACGGGACTACCGCCGCTGTTGCTGCCGGGAGTGCCGGAAGTGGTTGCCACCTTCGCATGCTAGCCCGAGCGACTCCGGCCCCCCGCAGATCGGGGTCGACCGATAGGCTCACGCCATGAGTCAACCGACCGCATGGGAGTACGTAACGGTTCCGCTGCTGACGCACGCCACCAAGCAGATCCTCGATCAATGGGGCGCCGACGGCTGGGAGCTGGTGGCGGTGTTGCCCGGGCCCACCGGCGAACAGCATGTCGCGTACCTGAAGCGCCCCAAAGGATGAGTGCATCGGCCCGGCTCGACCAGCTCGGCATCACGCTGCCCGAGGCGGTGCCGCCGCTGGCCGCATACGTACCGGCGGTGCGCACCGGAAACCTCGTCTACACGTCGGGTCAGCTGCCCATGAAGGCGGGCGAGCTGGCCGCGACCGGCAAGGTCGGCGCCGCGGTCACCCCCGAGGAGGCCAAGGCGATGGCGCGGGTGTGCGCCCTCAACGCGCTGGCGGCCGTGAACGCGCTGGTCGGGATCGACGCGGTGACCCGGGTCGTCAAGGTCGTCGGGTTCGTCGCTTCCGCAGCGGGCTTCAACGGCCAGCCGGGCGTGGTCAACGGGGCCTCCGAACTGCTCGCCGAGGTTTTCGGCGACAGGGGCGCGCATGCGCGCTCGGCGGTCGGCGTTTCGGAGTTGCCGCTGGACGCGCCGGTGGAGGTCGAGCTGATCGTGGAGGTGGCCTGACGGCCGCGACCGGGGCCGACGAGCCGCTGACCCATCCCGCCTACCGGCGGTTGCGGGCGGTCACCGACACGGCCTCTGTGCTGTTGGCCGACAACCCCGGGCCGTTGACGCTCGAGGGCACCAACACGTGGGTGCTGCGCGGCCCCGGCAGCGATGAGCTGGTGATCGTCGACCCGGGTCCCGACGACGACGAGCACATCGCCCGCATCGCCACGCTGGGCCGCGTCGCGCTGGTGCTGATCAGCCACCGCCACGGGGACCACACCGAGGGCATCGACAAGCTGGTCGAGCTGACCGGCGCGACGGTCCGCTCGGCCGGCAGCGGATTTCTGCGCGGCCTCGGCGGCGAGCTCACCGACGGCGAGGTGATCGACGCGGCGGGCCTGTGTATCACGGTGCTGGCCACTCCCGGCCACACCGCCGACTCGCTGACGTTCGTGCTCGATGACGCGGTGCTGACGGCGGACAGCGTGCTGGGCCGCGGCACCACCGTCATCGACAAGGAGGACGGCAGCCTGCTCGACTACCTGGAGTCGCTGCGGCGGCTGCGCGGTTTGGGCCGACGCGCGGTGCTGCCCGGGCACGGCCCCGAACTACCCGACCTGGAGGCCGCCGCGTCCGGCTACCTGATGCATCGCCAGGAGCGGCTCGAACAGGTGCGCGCTGCGTTACGCGAGTTGGGGGAGGACGCCAGCGCGCGCCGGGTCGTCGAGCACGTCTATGTCGACGTCGACGAGAAGCTCTGGGAAGCTGCCGAATGGTCGGTCCAGGCTCAGCTGGACTACCTGCGCCGAGATTGACGTTTCGCAGCGAAAGTGCGAGTGGGCGTCTGCAGAACGTCGATCTCGGCGCCAAGCGCCTAGCGCGCGCGGCGGGCCAGCCGCTCGGAGTCCGAGATGAGCACGCTCTTGCCCTCCAGGCGGATCCAGCCGCGATGGGCGAAGTCGGCCAGCGCCTTGTTCACCGTCTCCCTGGACGCCCCCACCAGCTGGGCGATCTCCTCCTGGGTCAGGTCGTGGGTGACGCGCATGGCGCCGCCCTCCTGCGTGCCGAAACGCTGGGCCAGCTGCAGCAGCTGCTTGGCCACCCGCCCGGGCACGTCGGTGAAGATGAGGTCGGCCAGGTTGTTGTTGGTCCGGCGCAGGCGCCGGGCCAACACGCGCAGCAGCTGCTCGGCGATCTCGGGCCGGTCGGCGATCCACGCCCGCAGCGCGTCGCGGTCCATCGAGACCGCGCGCACCTCGGTGATGGTGGTCGCGCTGGACGTCCTCGGGCCGGGGTCGAAGATCGACAACTCCCCGAACATGTCCGAGGGGCCCATGATGGTCAGCAGGTTCTCCCGGCCATCCGGTGAGCGCCGGCCGATCTTGACCTTGCCGGCGATGATGATGTACAGCCGGTCGCCGGGTTCTCCCTCGGCGAAGACCGTGTGTCCGCGGGGGAAGTCGACGGGTTGCAGTTGCTTCGTCAACGCGGCGACCGCGCCGGGCTCGACCCCTTGGAAGATTCCTGCCCTTGCCAGGATCTCGTCCACGTTGCCCTCTTCAGCTTTCCAACGATGTGATGTAGACAGGCTAACCTCTTGCTCGCGTGTCGAGTCTAGAGGTACACCGGAGTGTCCAACGTGCCAACGCTACACACGATTGACATATCCCGGGGTCTTAAACTGCGGATTGCCGCGTGGATGGGTGTGTCGCGGCGCGGGCGACACGAACTCGCCCAGCCGGTAGCAGTCGGGGGCGAACCCGGGCGCGGCGTGCCGCCCCCCGGCCGGCGGGGCTTCCAGTTCCCGCCGCTCCCGTCGCAGATGCAAATACTCCAGCGCCTCGGGCATGCCGTCGTGGGCCGGCGTGCGCATGTCCATGGCCTCGGCGGGCCCGGGTGACTCGTCTGACGCGGTGATCGCGAGCGGCCGGCCGGACAGGTCGCGTTCGAGCCGCCCGAGGCCGAACGTCGCCAGCATCAGCAGCCCCGGCACGCAGGCCACCAGCAACCATGACACAGGGAAAGTAAACATGGTGGTGCAGCAACACGAGGTCTCGGTCAGATCACGAAATCAGTACTCTGCCGAAATCAGTACTCTGCCGAAATCAGTACTCTGTCGTAGGTGATAGCGGCGAAGGCCGAGCGGCGGTGGGCCGAAGAAACCCGCACCGGGCTGGTGCGACGGGCACGCCGGATGAATCGCACCCTGGCCAAGGCCTTCCCAGACGCCCATTGCGAGCTGGACTTCACCACGCCGCTGGAGCTGACGGTGGCCACGATCCTCTCGGCGCAGAGCACCGACAAGCGGGTCAACCTGACCACGCCGGCGCTGTTCGCGCGCTACTCCTCGGCGCTGGACTACGCGCAGGCGGACCGCGCCGAACTGGAGGCGCTCATCCGCCCGACCGGTTTCTTCCGTAATAAGGCCACCGCCCTGATCGGCCTCGGGCAGGCACTGGTCGAACGGTTCGACGGCGAGGTGCCGTCCACGCTGGCCGACCTGGTGACGCTGCCCTGGGTGGGGCGCAAGACCGCGAACGTCATCCTCGGCAACGCGTTCGGTGTCCCGGGCATCACCGTCGACACCCATTTCAAGCGGCTGGTGGACAGGTGGCGCTGGACCGCCGAGGAAGATCCGGTCAAGATCGAGCACGCCGTGGGTGCGCTGATCGAGCGCACCGAGTGGACGATGCTGAGCCATCGCGTGATCTTCCACGGCCGTCGCGTGTGCCACGCGCGAAAGCCGGCGTGCGGCGTCTGCCTGCTCGCCAAGGACTGCCCGTCCTTTGGGCTCGGTCCCACCGAACCGCTGCTCGCCGCGCCGCTGGTGAAGGGCCCCGAAGCCGAGCACCTGCTGGCCCTGGCCGGGCTGTAAGCACGGCCTTGACCCGCAGCACGCGCTGGACCATCGCGATCGTGGCGGTGGTGGTGGCGCTGGCGGCCGCGCTGGTGGCCCAGTTGCGCGACGACGCCCCGGGGCCCGCGGCGACCGACGCCGGCGCCGGCCGCGAGCACCGCGACGCCGACACCCCGGCCGCGCTGGCGGGACCGCGGCGGCGAGCGGACCTGCGGCCCTGTCCTGCACCTGCCGGCGGTCCCGGCCCCGCGGCGCTGCGGGGGGTCACGGTGCAATGCGCCGCCGACGGGTCCGTCGTCGACGTCGGCCGGGCGCTGGCCGGGCGGCGGGTGGTGCTGAACTTCTGGGCGTACTGGTGCGCCTCGTGCACCGCCGAGCTGCCCGCGATGGCCGAGTATGCGCGCCGGGCCGGGCCGGGCCTGACCGTGCTGACCGTGCACCAGGACGAGAACGAGACGGCCGCCCTGCTGCGGCTGGCGGAGCTGGGGGTTCGGCTGCCGACCCTGCAGGACGGTCGGCGCCGCGTGGCGGCGGCCCTGCGGGTGGTTAACGTGATGCCAGCGACGGTGGTACTGCGGCCGGACGGTAGCGTTGCCCAGACGCTGCCGCGCGCTTTCGCCAGCGCCGACGAGATCGCGGCCGCGGTCGGAGACCAGGAGCGATGAGGCGGCAGCCGGAGACGGACGGGCGGTCGGGAACCCAGTGGAGGTGGCGGTGAGTGCTTGGGGTACCGCCCGCACGCAGGGGACGGATCCCGTTACGTCCGAACTCTGCCCGCCGTGGCTGCGCCCCCTCATCGACAACCTCGGCCGGATTCCCGACGCGTACCGGCGCCGGCTGCCGGCCGACGTGCTGGCGATGCTGACCTCCGGCGCGGCGTCCGCGGGCGGCGAACGGCGCGACGCGGCGGTGCTGGTGTTGTTCTCCGGGCCGGAGTCCGGGCCCGCCGGCGGCGGCATCCCCGACGAGGCCGACCTGCTGGTCACCGTGCGCGCCGCGACGTTGCGCCACCACGCCGGGCAGGCGGCGTTCCCCGGCGGCGCCTCCGACCCCACCGACGACGGTCCCGTGGCCACCGCCCTGCGCGAAGCGCGCGAGGAAACGGGCATCGACCCGGCCCGGCTGCAGCCGCTGGCCACCCTGGAACGGTTGTTCATCGCGCCGTCGCAGTTTCATGTGGTCCCGGTGCTGGCCTACTCGCCGGATCCCGGGCCGGTCTCGGTCGTCGACCGGGCCGAGACCGCGGTCGTGGCCAGGGTCCCGGTGCGCGCGTTCGTCAACCCCGCCAACCGGCTGATGGTGTACCGCGGCGACCTCGGCCACCGGTGGGCCGGGCCGGCGTTTCTGCTGAACGAGATGCTGGTCTGGGGCTTCACCGGCCAGGTGATCTCCGCCCTGCTCGACGTCGCCGGGTGGGCCCGGCCCTGGGACACCACCGACCTGCGCGAGTTGGACGAGGCCATGTCGCTGGTCGACGACCAGGGTGGGCCGGCCCGATGAGCCTGAACTCGATGACCCCCTCGCAGTGGCTGGACATCGCCGTCCTGGCGGTCGCCTTCATCGCGGCCGTTTCGGGATGGCGTTCCGGCGCACTGGGTTCCGTGCTGTCGTTCGCCGGGGTGCTGCTCGGTGCGATCGCCGGGGTGCTGCTGGCGCCCCACATCGTCAGCCACATCGCCGCCCCCCGCGCCAAGCTGTTCACCGCACTGTTCCTGATCCTGGCGCTCGTGGTCGTCGGCGAGGTGGCCGGTGTTGTGCTGGGTCGGGCCGTGCGCGGGGCCATCCACAGCCGCGTCGTCCGGACCGTCGACTCCGTCATCGGGGTGGGGGTCCAGCTCGTGGTCGTGCTGACCGCGGCCTGGCTGCTGGCCACGCCGCTGACCCAGTCGAAGGACCAGCCGGAGCTGGCCGCCGCGGTCCGGGGCTCCCGGGTGCTCGCGCAGGTCAACGACGTCGCCCCGCCCTGGCTGAAGACGGTGCCCAAGCGCCTGTCGGCGCTGCTGAACACCTCGGGACTGCCCGCGGTGCTCGAGCCTTTCAGCCGCACCCCGGTCATCCCGGTCGCGTCCCCGGATCCGGCCCTCGCCACCAACCCGGCGGTCACGGCCGACGCGCCGAGCGTCGTCAAGGTGCGCAGCCTGGCCCCCAGCTGCCAGAAGGTGCTCGAGGGCAGCGGCTTCGTCATCGCGCCCGACCGGGTGATGACCAACGCCCACGTGGTGGCCGGGTCCAACAGCGTCCAGGTCTACGCCAGCGGCAACCCGCTGGACGCCACCGTGGTGTCGTACAACCCCGCGGTCGACATCGCCATCCTCGCCGTCCCGCACCTGCCGCCGCCGCCCCTGGCCTTCGCCCAGACCCAGGCTAAGACCGGCGCCAACGTCGTGGTGCTCGGCTATCCTGGCGGCGGCAATTTCACCGCGACCCCGGCCAGGATCCGCGAGATCATCAAGCTCACCGGTCCCGACATCTACCGGGATCCCACACCGGTCACCCGCGACGTCTACACCATCAGAGCCAATGTGGAGCAAGGCAATTCGGGTGGGCCGCTGATCGATTTGAACGGCCATGTGCTCGGCGTGGTGTTCGGCGCCGCCGTCGACGACCCCGATACCGGGTTCGTGCTGACAGCCGACGAGGTCGCCGGGCAGCTGTCCCGGATCGGCGACACCCAGGGGGTGAGCACCGGGGCCTGCGTCAGCTGACCCAGTGCACCTGGCCGAGGAACTTCGTCAGCTGCCCGTTGATCTCGTCGGGCAGCTCTTCGTGGCTGAAGTGTCCCGCGCCGGCGACCGACAGGTAACGCCCGTGCGGGGCGTACCGCTGCGTCCGGTCCACCGGGTCGGCCAGCACGTAGGGGTCCGCGTCACCGCGCAGGTGTAGCAACGGCACCCCGAGCTGTTGGGACATCGACGTCATGAACCGCCAGCCTTCACTGCGCAGCTGGCTGCGCACCGCCCAGCGCTGGTACTCCAGGGCGCAATGGGCGGCCGCCGGAATCTGGATCGCGGTCCGCAGGTAGCGGATGGTTTGGGAGAAGTCCTCGGAAGCCACCCATTTCGCGCTGCTGCGGCTGGCTACGAGGCGCTCGATCTCGGCCGCGTCGTCCCGGGTTAGCAGGCGCTCCGGCCACAGCGGCAGCTGGTAGCGCAGCAGCATGGGTAGCAGCGCATACCCCTGATCCCGCCGGCTCAGGGCGGACCGGCGCAAGGCGGCGGGGTGCGGCGAGCTGATCAGCGCGATCGCGCGCACCAGGCGTGAATGCAGCAGCGCGGTCGCCCAGCACGCAAGCCCGCCCTCGGCGTGGCCGACGAGGGTCGCCGAGGAGTGCCCGAGCGCGCGGATCAGTCCGGCGGTGTCACCGGCGAGCGTCCAGCCGTCGTAGCCGCGCGGCGGCTTGTCGCTGCCGCCGTAGCCGCGCAGGTCGACCGCCACGACCCGCGCGCCGCTCAGTCCTCGCAGCTGATGGCGCCACGACCACCAGAACGAGCCGAATCCGTGCAGCAGCATCACCAACGGCCGCGCCGTGGCCGGGGTGCCCGCGTCCTGGCCTGTCGGCGGGGTGGCCGGCGATGCCTCGACCACGTGGAATCGGATGCCGTTGGCGTGCACGTCCAGATGCCGCCATGGCCCGTCGATGCGGGTCATCGACGGATCCGGCGCTGCCACCTACCAGCCCGAGGTGTCGGAGGGTGCGCCGCTGTCCGGCGTCTCGTGCCTGCCGCGCCGCTCGGCGCCCGCCTTGTCGTGGCCGGGGGTGAGGGCGGTGCGGGTCTCGCGGACCGATTCGATCGTCTCGCGCGGCCCGCGGATCCGGCGCACCTTCAAAAAGCCCAGCAGGGCGAGTAGCGACCCGAACACCACCATGATCGCGAACACGATCAGGTATGCCACCCAGTGCCACAGCCAGGTGTCGAGCAACTCGGCGAGGAAGAAGAAGAAAAAGAACGTGGAATAGAACAGCACCACCAGCGCGGCGATGAAGAACACGCTGCCGGTCAGGCCCTTCTTGACGTCGCGGGTGATCTCGGCGCGGGCCAGTTCGATCTCGGCGCGCAGCAGCGTGGACACCTGGGCACTCGCGTCTTTGATCAGGTCACCGATCGAGGGCTCGGCGGGTCCGGCGTGCGGATCGGTCAACGGGATGGTGGTCAGCGTGCTGGGTACACCGTTCTTGCGATCGGCTCTGCTCACGGACGGTCCTCTTTCCTCAATTGCCCGGCTGCTCCTCGGGCCGTGGCGGCCCGCGTCGTCGCGTGGACTCGATTGCCCGGCACGCGTCGTCGCGGTTCATGTTGCCATGCGGTGCGTCGCCGGACGAGGTCAGCCGAGAACCGCGAGCGCCGGGGTCGAGCCACCACAACTGCGGCTGAACCCAGCGGTCAGAGGTGGCTCGCGGCGTAGTCGGCTCCCCTGGCCACCATTCCGTCCTCGTAGGAATCCGGGTTGTGCAGGGCGAAGTCGAGCCCGTCGGAGCAGACCGGGTCGTTGTCGATGCACAGCTCGAGCGTCTTCGGCTCATACAGTGGGCCGATGGTCACCGGGGGCTCGCCCAGGAAGCTCATGGCCCTCTCGTTCGGCAACCCGAACAGCACGACCGATGACACGTGGTCGGCGATGTCGGGCGCGAGCGGCCTGGGCACCGTGGCGGGATCGACGCCGGCGGGCACCTCCGGCGAGGTGACGAAGCCCATCACGGCCGCGCCCTGCGAGTACCCGCTCAGCACCATCTTGGTGTTGGGGCAGTTCTTGGCCATCGAGACGACGTGTGCGCCGGCGTCCCTGACACCGTCGATGCCGGTGTCCCACTGGTCGCTGGCGGGGTATTTGACCGCGTACACGCCGAGTGCGTTCGCGCCGACGCGGGAGCGCAGCTGGTTGACGAACGCCTCGCCGACGGGGCCGATGCCCGGCGGCTCACCGGTGCCCCGGGCAAACACCACCTGTTCGGCGGGGCAGGAGGCGGCGGATACGGACGGGACGGGCGCGCTGGCCAAGCCGCAGGCTGCGAGGGCGGCGGCGCCCAGCAATTGGGGGATGCGCCATTGACTCATGCTCAATAAATGCCCGTTCGAGCAGCGCTCAATCTGAGAGAACTCTGTGGGTCGACGCTGCGAAAACGTTCCTGACGTCAGGTGCATCGGGTTGCCAAGCCTTCCGCCTTTGTCCATTCTCTTCCGACCGCCTACTGAGTTTCGTTCGCTTCGGGTTTCGGCTCTCCTCGATGCCGAAGGTTACCGCACAACCGCGTGGACAGCGACGACCTCGCGGACGACATACAGTTGGCGCCGAACCCTTTTGCGGCGCAAGAAGCTCAGGGCCCCGTTTGCTGGGCGCGCCGACGCCGGAGGTCCGGCGTCCCGGCGGACTAGACTTATCGAGCCCCTCGAAATGTGGGGCCGGTTGATGGGAGTGTTGCTTTGCAGACGGTGCACCGTTGCTTCCTGGCGGCGATGGTGGCCGTGTTATTGGCCCTCGGTTTGCCGACCGGGCCGGCGGCCGCCGGCGACAAGGTCCCCATGGGCGGCGGCGCGGGCATCGTCATCAACGGCGACACGATGTGCACGTTGACCACGATCGGCAACGATTCCGCCGGCGAGCTGATCGGGTTCACCTCGGCGCACTGCGGCGGTCCGGGCGCCAAGGTCGCCAGCGAGGCCAACGAGAACAGAGGCCCGCTGGGCATCATGGTCGCAGGCAACGACAACCTCGACTACGCGGTGATCAAGTTCGATCCCGCCAAGGTGACACCGGTGGCCGACTACAACGGCTTCCCGATCGACGGCATCGGCGAGGACCCGGCCTTCGGTCAGATCGCTTGCAAGCAGGGCCGCACGACGGGGAACTCCTGCGGCGTCACCTGGGGCCCCGGCCAGGACCCCGGCACCATCGTGATGCAGGTCTGTGGCCGGCCCGGCGACTCCGGCGCGCCGGTGACCGTCAACAACATGCTGGTCGGCATGATCCACGGGGCCTTCACCGACAGCCTGCCGACCTGCATCATCAAATACATTCCGCTGCACACCCCGGCGGTCGTGCAGTCGTTCAGCGCGATCATGGCCGACATCAACGCCAAACACCGTCCCGGCGCGGGGTTCGCGCCGATCTCGGCGGCCTGAGCTACTTTTCGGCCTGGATCGCGTCGAACACGCCGGGGTCCAGCAGAGTCGAGGTGTCGCCCAGTTCGCGATTCTCGGCGACGTCGCGCAGCAGCCTGCGCATGATCTTGCCGCTGCGGGTCTTGGGCAGCTCCGGGACCACGTGCACCTCCCGGGGCTTGGCGATCGGCGAGATCTCGCGTGCCACCTCGGCGCGTAACTCGTCGACGACCCCGTCGTGGACCGCTACGTCGGCGCACAGGACGACGAAGGCGCAGATCGCCTGTCCCGTGGTCTCGTCGGTCATCCCGACCACGGCCGCCTCCGCGACCGACGAGTGGCCGACCAGCGCCGACTCGATCTCGGCGGTCGAAAGGCGGTGACCGGAGACGTTCATTACATCGTCGATCCGGCCCACCACCCAGATCGCGCCGTCGGCGTCGTACCAGGCGCTGTCGCCGGCGAAGTACCAGCCGTGCTCGGCGAACCGCGACCAGTAGGTCTCGGCGTACCGTTCGGGATCGCCCCAGATGCCGCGCAGCATCGACGGCCACGGCTGATCCAGGACCAGGTACCCGGTGGCGTGTTCGCCCTGCCTGCCGCCGGGCGGTAGCGGGTTGCCGTGATCGTCGACGATCTTGGCCGAGATGCCCGGCAACGGCGTCATCGCCGAACCCGGCTTGGCCGCAGCAACTCCCGGCAGTGGGGAGATCATCGCGGCGCCGGTCTCGGTCTGCCACCAGGTGTCCACGATCGGGATGCTGTCCGCGCCGATCACCTTGCGGTACCAGCGCCACGCCTCGGGATTGATGGGCTCGCCGACCGACCCCAGCAACCGCAGGCTGGACAGGTTGTGCGCGTCGGGGATCTCGCGCCCCCACTTCATGAACGTGCGGATCAGCGTCGGCGCGGTGTAATAGATTGTCACCCCGTACTTTTCGATGATCTCGAAATGACGGTGCGGGGTGGGTGTTTCCGGGGTTCCCTCGTAGAGCACCTCGGTGGCCCCGTTGGACAGTGGGCCGTAGACGCCGTAGGTGTGCCCGGTGACCCAGCCGATGTCGGCCGTGCACCAGAAGACATCGGTTTCGGGCTTGATGTCGAAGACGTAGAAGTGGGTGTAGGACGCCTGCGTGAGATAGCCGCCGGTCGTGTGCACGATCCCCTTGGGCTTGCCCGTGGTGCCCGAGGTGTAGAGCAGAAACAACGGCTGCTCGGCATCGAAGGGCTCCGGGAGGTGTTCGGCGGCAGCGGATTCGACGACGTCGTGCCACCACAGGTCGCGTCCCTCGGTCCAGGGCACCTCGATCCCGGTGCGACGCACCACCAGAACATGCTGCACCGGGCTCGGTCCGTCCGGGCCGGGCGCGGTGGCCTCGTCGGCCGCTTCCTTGAGTGGCGCCGGTTTGCCGCGGCGAAACTGCCCGTCGCTGGTGATCAGCAGCTTGGCCTGGGCGTCGGCGATCCTGGCCCGCAACGCGTTTGCGGTGAAACCGGCGAAGACGACGCTATGCATGATGCCCAACCGGGCGCAGGCCAGCATCGCGATCACCGCTTCGGGGATCATCGGCAGGTAGATCGCGACGCGGTCGCCGGCGACCAGGCCCAGGCCAGTCAGGGCGTTGGCCGCCTTACACACCTCGGCGTGCAGATCGGCATAGGTCAGGCTGCGGCTGTCGCCGGGTTCGCCCTCCCAGTGGATGGCGACCCGATCGCCGTGGCCCGCCTCGACGTGACGGTCCACGCAGTTGTAGGCCACATTGAGCTTGCCGTCGGCGAACCACTTGGCGAACGGCGCCGCCGACCAGTCCAGCACCTCGGTGAACGGCGCCGCCCAGGACAGCCGATTGGCCTGCGCGGCCCAGAAGCCGAGCCGGTCGGCCTCGGCCTGGCGGTACATCTCCGCGCGGGCATTGGCCTGCTCGGCGAACTGCGGTGGCGGCGGATACGACGCCGGGCCTTCGGTACCGGTGGCGGTCACGGGCTTGCTCCTAAGTCGAGGTACGGCCGTTTGCTGGGCCCGCGAATCGACTCGGCCGGCGCGGACCCGCCGACCGTCTAGTGAGCCTAGCCCCGCGATGATACGGCCGCGCGCGTCATTCCGAGGTCAAAGGGGGCCCCGATAGCGGATAATCGCCGGTGTGCCGGCGCGCCACGCGCGGCCCGTCCGCCGCCCGATCCGCGGGTTTGCCGCGGCTGTCGCCGGTTGCGCGGCCAGCACCCTGCTGGGAGCCCCGGCCGGGGCCGCGCCGGCCGAGGGCACCGACGAGCCGCCGCCGTGCTGGTCGGACCAGATTGCGGTGACGGGGACCCCGGCCGAGGGCGCCGTGGGCCACCGGGCACTGACCCTGATCTTCACCCTGGCCGGCGGGGCGGACCCGTGCACCCTGACCGGCTATCCCGGGGTGGACACCGGGACCGGCGGCCCGCTGGTCCATGTCGAACCCACCCTGCGCGGGTACATGGGCGGGCTGCCGCCCGGCGTCGACGTGCCACCCGCGGTCACCCTGTCGCTGTCGAGTGGGGGCCGTGCCGTCGTGGAAAGCCTGGCCGTCGACGAGCACGGCGGCCCGTGTCCCACCTACACCGAGTTGCTCGTCAACCCGCCCGACACCACCGAGGTGCTGATGGTGCCGGTCAGCATCGACGCCTGCCTGCTGCAGGTGCACCCCCTGACCCCCGAGTGACGCGCGCGCCGCCGCCCTTCGCTTAGGGTCGGGTGTCATGCGTTGGATGCGGGCACGGCTGGTGCTGGTCGCCGCCGTAGTGCTGGCGCTGGCGCCGCTGGGCTCGCTGGCAGGGTGTGGCGGCGGGATACTGAGCCCCGATCTGGTGGTGGTCAACGGCGGTGAGCCGCCCAACCCGCTCGTCCCGACCGGCACCAACGACAGCAACGGCGGCAGGATCATCGACCGGCTCTTCGCCGGGCTCGTGTCCTACGACGCCAACGGGATGCCGGCCAACGAGGTAGCCGCCTCGATCGACACCACCGACAACATCAACTACCGGATCACCCTGCAGCCGGGCTGGTCGTTCACCGACGGCTCCCCGGTGACGGCCCACTCCTTCGTCGACGCGTGGAACTACGGGGCGCTGGGCGCCAACGCCCAACTGCAGCAAAGCTTTTTCAGCCCGATCGACGGGTTCGACGAGGTCGCCGGCCGGGCGGCCGGCGAGAAGACGGGTCCGACCACCATGTCGGGGCTGCACGTGGTCGACGACCTGGAATTCACCGTCCGTTTGAAGGCGCCGACCATCGACTTCAAACTGCGGCTGGGCCACAGCTCGTTCTATCCGCTGCCGGCCGCGGCGTTCCGGGACATGGCCGCCTTCGGCCGCCACCCCATCGGCGACGGGCCCTACCAGCTCGCCGACCGCCCGGACGGCCCCGCCTGGGAGCACAACGTCCGAATCGACCTGCAGCCCAACCCCGGCTACCACGGAAACCGCAAGCCGCACAACAAGGGCCTGCGGTTCGAGTTCTACTCCAACCTCGACACCGCCTACGCCGATCTGCTGTCGGGCAACCTCGACGTCCTGGACACGATGCCGCCCAGCGCGCTGCCGATCTACAAGCGCGACCTGGGCGAGCGCGTCGCTGCCGGCCCGGCGGCGATCAACCAGACCCTCGACACCCCGCTGCGGCTGCCGCATTTCGGCGGCGAGGAGGGCCGGCTGCGGCGTCTGGCGTTGTCGGCCGCCATCAACCGGCCGCAGATCTGCCGGCAGATATTCGCCGGAACACGCAGCCCGGCAAGGGATTTCACTGCGCAGTCGCTACCCGGCTTCGACCCCAACCTGCCCGGCAACGACGCGCTGGACTTTGACCCCGACCGGGCTCGCAAGCTGTGGTCGCAAGCCGACCGGATCTCGGCGTGGAGCGGCCGCTACGTGATCGCCTACAACGCCGACGCCGGCCACCGCGAGTGGGTGGACGCCGTAGCCAACAGCATCAAGAACGTCCTGGGCATCGACGCCGTCGGGGCCCCGCAGCCGACGTTCGCCGGGTTCCGCACCCAGATCACCAACCACACCATCGGCAGCGCCTTCCGCGCCGGCTGGCAGGGCGACTACCCGTCGATGATCGAGTTCCTCGCCCCGCTGTTCGCCACCGGCGCCGGTTCCAACGACGTCGGCTACTCCGACGCGAAGTTCGACTCGGCGCTGACGACCGCCGAAGCGGCGCACGACCTGCGGCAGGCCGACGCGCTGGCCAACGACGCGCAGCGAATCCTCCTGCGCGACATGCCCGTCGTCCCGCTGTGGGACTACATCGGGGTGGTGGGATGGTCGTCGCGGGTCAGCGGAGTCGCGGTCACCTGGAACGGCCTGCCCGACTACGAGCGCATCGTCAAGGCTTGATGCGATGGGCTGGTACGTCGTGCGCCGGATCGCCGCCATGGTGCCCGTCTTCCTCGGGGCCACGCTGCTGATCTACGGCATGGTGTTCCTGCTGCCCGGAGACCCGGTGGCTGCGATCGCCGGGGACCGGCCGCTGACACCGGAAGTGGCCGCGCAACTGCGGGCCCGCTACCACCTCGACGACCCGTTCCTGCTGCAGTACCTGCGCTACCTGGGCGGCGTGTTGCACGGCGACCTGGGCCGCTCCTACTCCGGCCTGCCGGTGAGCGACGTTCTGGCGCATGCCTTTCCGGTCACGTTGCGGCTGGCGCTGATCGCGCTTTCCGTCGAGGCCGTGCTGGGTGTCGGCCTGGGGGTGGCCGCCGGGCTGCGCCAGGGCGGGGTCTTCGATGCCACCGTGCTGGTCACCGGGCTGATCCTGATCGCGATCCCGATCTTCGTGCTGGGCTTCCTGGCCCAGTTCGTGTTCGGCATCTGGCTGGGGGTCGCACCGGTCACGGTGGGCGAGCGGTCGACGTTCACGCGCCTGCTGCTGCCCGGGATCGTCCTGGGATCGGTGTCGTTCGCCTACGTGCTGCGCCTGACCCGGTCCGCGGTCGCGGCCAACGCCCACACCGACTACGTCCGCACCGCCACCGCCAAGGGGCTGTCGCGGCCCCGCGTCGTGGCGGTGCACATCCTGCGCAACTCGCTGATTCCGGTGGTGACGTTCCTGGGTGCGGACCTGGGGGCCCTGATGGGCGGGGCGATGGTGACCGAGGGCATCTTCAACATCCACGGCGTCGGCGGCGTGCTGTACCAGGCGGTCACCAGGCAGGAGGCGCCGACGGTGGTGTCGATCGTGACGGTGCTGGTGTTGGTCTACCTGGTCACGAACCTGGCGGTGGATCTGCTGTATGCCGCGCTGGACCCGCGGATCCGCTATGGGTGAGGGGGGCTTCTGGCGCGACACGTGGGCCGGGTTGCGCCGGCGTCCCAAGTTCGTCGTCGCCGCCGCGCTGATCCTGTTGATCATGGCCGTCGCCGCGTTCCCGGGTCTGTTCACCGGAGCCGACCCGACCTACGCCGACCCCGCCCAGAGCCTGCTGCCCCCCTCGTCGACCCACTGGTTTGGCACCGACCTGCAGGGCCACGACATCTACGCGCGCACCGTCTACGGGGCGCGGGCCTCGGTGACCGTGGGGCTCGGCGCCACCCTGGCGGTGTTCGTCGTCGGCGGCGCACTGGGCGCGCTGGCCGGGTTCTACGGCGGCTGGCTGGACGCGGTGGTCTCCCGCGTCGCCGACGTGTTCTTCGGGCTGCCGCTGCTGCTGGCCGCCATCGTGCTGATGCAGGTCCTGCGCCAGCGCACGGTGTGGACGGTGATCGCGATCCTGGCCCTGTTCGGCTGGCCGCAGGTCGCCCGGATCGCCCGCAGTGCGGTGCTGGAGGTCCGGGCCGCCGACTATGTCCTTGCCGCCAGGGCGTTGGGGATGAGCAACTTTCAGACACTGCTGCGGCACGCGCTGCCGAACGCCCTGGGGCCGGTGGTCGCGGTGGCCACGATCGCCCTGGGTCTGTTCATCGTCACCGAGGCCACGCTGTCCTACCTCGGGATCGGGCTGCCGGCGTCGGTGGTCTCCTGGGGCGGCGACATCAACGTCGCGCAGACCCGCCTGCGCTCGGGCTCGCCCATCTTGTTCTACCCGGCCGGCGCCCTGGCGGTCACGGTGCTGGCCTTCATGATGATGGGCGACGCGCTGCGCGACGCGCTGGATCCGGCGTCGCGGGCGGTGCGGCCGTGACCGCTCCACCGGCGCCGCTGCTGTCGGTGCAGGGCCTGGAGGTCAGGTTCGGTGAGCAGCCGGTGGTAAGCGGGCTGGACCTGAGCGTGCTGCCTGGGCAGGCCGTCGCCGTCGTCGGCGAATCCGGCTCGGGGAAGTCCACGACGGCCGCCGCCATCCTCGGGCTGCTGCCCCCGGGCGGGCGAATCACAGCCGGGCGCATCGTTTTCGACGGGCGTGACATCGCCTCAGCCGGCCCCCGGCTGCTGCGGTCGATCCGGGGCCGCTCGATCGGCTACGTGCCCCAGGATCCGGCGACCAACCTCAACCCCGTGTGGAGCGTCGGATTCCAGATCCGGGAAGCGTTGCGGGCCAACGCCGGTGGCCGCACGGCGCGACGGCGTGCAGTGGAGTTGCTCGGCGAGGCAGGGATGCCGGATCCCGAGCGGCAGGCCGGCAAGTATCCGCACCAGCTCTCCGGCGGCATGCGCCAGCGGGCGCTGATCGCGATCGGGCTGGCCGGGCGGCCCCGCCTGCTGATCGCCGACGAGCCGACGTCCGCGCTGGACGTCACCGTCCAGCGGCAGGTGCTCGACCACCTGCAGCGGCTCACCGCGCAGCTGGGCACCGCCCTGTTGCTGATCACCCACGACCTGGCGCTGGCCGCCGAACGCGCCGAGTCGGTGGTCGTCGTGCACCGTGGTGCGGTTGTGGAATCCGGTGCCGCAGCGGCGATCCTGAAAAATCCGCAACACGAGTACACCCGGCGGCTGGTCGCCGCGGCGCCGTCGCTGACGGTTCGCAGCCCGCGCCGGAAGGCGGCCGGCACGGCCACGGGCGACATCCTCGTCGCGTCGGGGCTGAGCAAGGTCTACCGCGAGTCGCGGGGGGCGCCGTGGCGGCGCACCGAGTTCCGGGCCGTCGACGCCGTGTCGTTCCGGCTGCGCCGGGCGGGCACGCTCGCGATCGCCGGAGAATCCGGATCCGGCAAGTCGACCCTGGCGCGCATGGTGCTCGGGCTGCTGGAACCGAGCGCGGGCACGGTGGTGTTCGACGGCACCCGCATCGACGGCAGCCTGGGCCGGGACGCCGAGCTCGCGTTTCGCCGGCGGGTGCAGCCGGTCTTCCAAAACCCTTACGCCAGCCTGGATCCCAGGTACACGGTGTTCCGCGCCATCGAGGAACCCCTGCGGATCCACCGCATCGGAGACCGCGAGGAGCGGGCGCGGGCCGTGCGCGAACTCCTCGACCAGGTGGCGCTGCCGTCGTCGGTGCTGGGCCGGCTGCCCCGTGAGCTGTCGGGTGGTCAACGCCAGCGGGTCGCGATCGCCCGGGCCCTGGCCCTTCGGCCCGACGTGCTGGTCTGCGACGAGGCGGTCTCGGCGCTC
>NZ_JBYCLG010000214.1:0-32124 GCF_057473785.1 Mycobacterium sp. TH-M103 | reverse complement strand
GGTGCGCACGATCTCGTGGTCGGGATCGTCGGGATCGTCCTCGGCGCCGGACGCGACGGGCACCTCCAGCGGGCGGTAGCGGATCTCCACCGGGTAGGTGCGCCCCGACACCTCGACGACGGGTGCGCCGCCGAAGTGCGCGGCGAAGCGGTGCGGTTCGATGGTCGCCGAGGTGACGATCAGTTTCAGGTCGGGGCGGCGCGGCAGCAGCTCGCGCAGGTAGCCGAGCAGGAAGTCGATGTTGAGGCTGCGCTCGTGGGCCTCGTCGAGGATCAGCGTGTCGTAGCGCAGCAGGCGGCGGTCGCGTTGGATCTCGGCGAGCAGGATGCCGTCGGTCATGAGCTTGACCAGGGTGCGGTCGCTGACCTGGTCGGTGAACCGCACGGCGTAGCCGACCGCGTCGCCGAGCGGGCTGTCCAGCTCGTCGGCGATGCGCTGGGCGACGGTGCGCGCGGCCAGCCGGCGCGGCTGGGTGTGCCCGATGGTGCCGCGGACGCCGCGGCCGAGTTCCAGACAGATCTTGGGCAGCTGCGTGGTCTTGCCCGACCCGGTCTCGCCGGCGACGACGATGACTTGGTGTGACCGGATGGCCTCGGCGATCTCCTCGCGGCGCTCGCTGATCGGCAGGTCGGGGTAGGTGATCGTCGGCACCGCGGCGCGCCGGTTGGCGACGAGCGTTTCGGCCTCGCCGACCAGATCGGCCAGCTGCCGCAGCGTGCCGGGCTTGGCGCCGCGAAGGTTCTTCAGCCGCCGGCCCAGGCGTGCGCCGTCGCGGACGGTCAGGCCGTCGAGGCGAGCGCGCAGCTCCTTGACGGTCGGTTCGGCCACGAGAGCCAGGGTATGCGTCGTCGCGATGTCGCAGTCGTGAGACCGTCGCACCATGACCACTGCCGACAACCCGATTCCGCCGCAGGACCTGTCCGGGATCGTCGGGCACCGGTTCGTCTACACCTACGCCAACGGCTGGCGCTACGAGATGTACGTCAAGAACGACCACACCATCGACTACCGCATCCATTCCGGCCACGTCGGCGGGCGATGGGTCAAGGGCCAACAGGTCGACCTGGTGCAGCTCGACGACGACAGCTTCAAGATCTCCTGGACCGAACCGACCGGGACCTGCGTGGCGGTCAACGTCATGCCCGGCAAGCGGCGGCTGCACGGCGTGATCTTCTTCCCGCAATGGATCCGGGAGCACGGCGAGCGCACGGTGTGCTTCCAGAACGACCACCTCGACCAGATGCGCGCCTACCGCGACGAGGGACCCACCTACCCGATCTACGTGGTGCCCGAATTCGCCTACATCACCCTGTTCGAACATGTCGGCGCCGATGACGAATCGGTGATCGACACCGCACCCGGCGAGCTTCCGCCGGGCTGGGCCGACCGCACGACCTGAGGCCCATGCTCGCCGCCACTAGGGTGCAACCATGAGCCTGGTCACCTACGCCCTGGACGACCATGTCGCCACCCTCACGCTGAACCGTCCCGAGGCGCGCAACGCGATCAACGGGGCCATGCGCCAGGACATCAACGCGGCCTGGGACCGGTTCCGCGACGACCTGGACGCCTGGGTGGGGATCCTCACGGCCAACGGCGACGTCTTCTGCGCCGGCGGTGACCTCAAGGACGGCGAGGGTTCGGTCGGCAGTTTCGGCGGCACCTTCTGGGAAAAGCCGACGATCAACAGCTTCGAGAGCGGCATGGAGTTGTTCAAGCCGACGATCGCCGCGGTGCACGGGCCGTGTATCGGCTACGGGCTGACCGGAGTCCTGTTCTGCGACTTCGTCATCGCCAGCACCGAGGCCACGTTCTGCTTTCCCGAGGTGTCGCTCGGGGTGCCGACGATCGTCGGGGCCATCCGGCTTCCCCAGCGGGTGAGCTGGGCCAACGCCATGGAGTTGCTGTTGACCGGCAAGCCGATGAGCGCGCAGCGGGCCAAGGAGGTCGGGCTGGTGTGGAAGCTGGTCGAACCCGACGACCTGCAGGCCGAGGCGCGGGCGTGGGCCCGCACCCTGACCGAGGCCGCTCCCCTGGCCCAGCGGGCCACCAAGGAGGTGGCGTGGCGAACCGCGGACATGGGCTGGATCGAGTCGGTGCGCTTCGGTGAGACCATGCGCAAGGTGGCTGCGATGACCGAGGATGTGGCTGAAGGCATTCAAGCGTGGCGCGAGAAGCGCAAGCCCCGGTGGCGCGGCCGCTGACCCGTGTCGGCGCATCAGTAGCAGTCGGGGTAGGCCAGCATCGCGCTGGACACCAGTTGCAGGGTGTCGGCCGTGTTCGTGCCCATCCGCGCCGCCATCTCCTGGTCGACCTGCTCAGGCGAATCGCCCTGCCGGAGCAGCCGGCATGCTTCGTGCGCGTTGTGCAGGATCAGCTGCTGATTGACGATCACATAGCCCAGCGACCGCATCTGGTCGAGGAACCGCTGATCGGCGGCGGGGTCGACCGCGTGCGGCGCCGCATCGCCGGACCGCCGCGGAAAGTGGATCGGGCCGGCGGGGGCCGGGACGGTCACGGTCGTGGGGGCCGGTTCGACGGTGACGGTCGGCGGGGTGGCCTTGACCGTGACGGTCGGCGGGGTGGCCTTGACGGTGACCGTGGGCGGGGTGGCCTCGACCGTGACGGTCGCCGGGGCCGCAAGCGCGGCGGGCGCCTTCCTGGCGGGGGTCTGGGTGACCTCGTCTGGCCGGTGCGCGACGGGCGGGGCCTGCCGCCAGTCGTCATGCCCGCGGACCAGCACCCACCCGACGGCGCCGACCGCGAACGCACTCACCGCGCCCAGCGTCACGAAGACCGCCGCCTGCACCCACGCCAGGCGCCAGGAATGGCGCTCGACGGGCATGGCCTCGTCGTCGTCGAGCGACCACGCCAGTTCCGGTGCGGCCTGCGTCGACGGTGGCACCGCGGCTGTCGCGCCGCCGTCCTCTTCATCCACACTCGCAGTGTGCACGGAGGGTCCGACAACCCTGCGGCGGCACGGCGGCCGGCGAACAGTCGTCGGGCGGATCGCAACACTGACGCCGCGTTGCGCGGTTCCGAATCTGTTCGGGCTGTGAGGATGTCGTCGGTGGGCCGCGTCGTGGGTGCGGCGTTCCGGTTCGGCCGCCCCGCTTCTAGCAAACTCCCAGCCTACATGCGGGCTTCCCGCATCCCAGCGCTGTACGGTTCGGCGTATGGGGCACACGCCGCATCGTGTGGGCCGCCGGCGATGGCGGTATCGGCAAGTCCGGCAAGCGCGGACGGCGGCCCGGACCCGACGCAGTAGGTCTGCGACGCCCACAACCTGGGTGTCGCCCCGAGCAGGTCGCCGAGGGGCTCGAGCGCGGGGACGGGCGGTACAACTATTGGCGCGCGCAGCAGACGACGATGTGTCCGATCCTCGAAGGGGGTTGCGGGTGAAGGCGTTTCGCGCCCACGGGCGGCGTTCTTGGCCGCACGGTTCGGCCGGCGCCGCGTAGCGGCCGATGGCAGATTTTGTCGGTGCCGCGGCGTACGGTGCGGTTTGCCAGACGATCCGCACAGTCGTCCATGGGAGGTCGGCATGACAACCTTTTGGTGGCTGGTGACCCTGGCGGCCTGCGCCGGGATGTACTGCGCCGTTCGCGTCCGGAGGGCCGAGAGACGCAAACCTCACGGGGTGTCATCGTGGGCGAACGAAGAACTCGCGCGACGCGCCGACCAACAAGACCGCTGGGCCCAGCGCGGCGACGCCCGGGGCGTCTACGGCGTCGAAGGCGTCGAGCTGATGAGGCGGGGGAGGTGGGCCGCTTCGTCCTCGACCGCATGGGCGAGATGATCGTGCTGATCAAGCATGTCGAGGACTTTATGCTCACCCCGGCATTCGTCGGCGTGTTCGGCGAGCCCGGCGACGAGAGCAGCGCGGACGCCGAGGGGATCGTGCACGCCGCCACCCGGTTGATGGACTACCACGACCGATTCCTGGGCATGGTGGAACGCTGTCGCGGCCTGGCGGTGGCCAGCGAGTATGGGCCGCTGATGGACGATTTGGCGCAGTTGCTGGACGTGCCGCTGGCCGCCTACCGCGCCTTCATCGCCGACTTCGTCGACCGCGTCGGGGAGATGCCGGCGATGCTGCCGTACTCGCGCGGCACCGTGGCGTTGGACTCGGTGGTGCTCCACATGGACGTCGAGGACGGGCTGATCGCACGAATCCGTCCACAGCTCAACGCGATTGCGGCGCACTGATCGTCCGGCGTGGCATCGCGCGGGCCTCGCAGGCGCGGACTACCGGACCGTCGAACGGGCATGGACTTGCGTACTCCGCTGGGCGCGCGTCGACAGCACGCTGCGCCGGCAGCGCGCCCGATTCGGGTGCCTGACCGCGACCCAGCGCGACGGTGGCCACCACCATCACCGCCGCCGCCATGGCCAGGACCGCGCCCGACGAGCCGCGCACGGCCAGGTGCTCACCGAGCACCGCAATGCCGAGCAGCACCGCGACGATCGGTTCGCCCACCAACATGATCGGGACTGACGCCTGCAACGCCCCGGCATGAAACGCGGCCTGTTGCAGCACGGTGAGCATGCCGGCAAGTGCTACCAGTACGTACGGAGCCGGCACGCTCAGCAGCGCCTGCCAGCCGCCCACCGCGTAGCGGTGCGTGCAGATCTTGGTCAACACGGCGATCATGCCGAGCAGAACCGCGACCGGGACGGCCAGCAGCATGGCGCGCCCGCGGCCGCAGGCGCGCCGCGCGGCGACGACACAGGCGACCACCAGCGGCACCGCCACGCACAGCGCCAAGGTCCAGGCCGGCGCCGGAGGTCGGTTGTGGCCCTCGCGGGGTTGACCGACGAGCACGAAAATCGCCAGCGCGGCGGTCAACAGCGATGCCCATCCCCACTCGGCCCAGCTGATGTGCTGGTGGCAGAGCCGCGCCCCCAGCGGCAGGGCGAACAGCAGCGACGACACCAGCAACGGTTGTACCAGCAAGAGGGATCCGTGGGCGAGCGCCAGGGCTTGAAACGCGTAACCGGCTACGGCGGCCAGACTCCCGGCCCACCAACGCGGCTCGCGAACCAGCGTCGTCGCCATCGGGCCGGACAAGGACTCACCGGCGGGAGCGCCCTGGGCGACCTCCTGCCGAACGACGATGCCCACCGCCGCCCAGAATGCGGCAAGCAACGCCGAAACGATCGCGACCGCGTGGTGCGTCACCCACCCCATGCCGGAATGGGTACCCGGCCTGCGAGCGGAGTGAAACGCACCGGCGGTGCGTTGAGTTCTTCACGCGGCGCCGAGAGCCGTCGGGCTCGGGCGCGCTTAGTAGAGGGTGGTGGTGTTGGCGCCGTAGTCGATGTAGGCCGGGAAGAGCGAGAAGGGCGCAGAGCCGGTGTTCATCAGCCCACTCGAAATGGGTGTCGGGTAATACGCATTGGTGCCACCGGAATAGGTGTACGAGTACAGCGGCGTACCCCCGGGCGTAGAGACCGTGATCAACGTTCCGGGTGTGGGAGTACCGAGGACGGAGGTCGGGAAGGTCCCCTCCACACCGCCGGAGTCCACGATCGAAGGCACGTTGGAGTAGGTGACGGCCGAAGCCCCGCTCCCCTCCGTGACGTTGAGGGCGGTGACCGGCGATCCCTGCAGTGTGGCCACCGGGTTGGTCAACCCCAATTGCGCCGGTGTCCCGAAGCTCAACGACGGGCTCGTGCCTGTTTCGTTGATGAGCAGCCCCTGATCCCACGACGGGTTCGCGAAGTGCTGGGTCGGAATGCTCGGCCCCGGGCCGCCCGCGTTCGGACCGACACCGAGGATGCCCTGCGCGCCGTCGCCGGCGAAGAAGTTCTGGAACGAGAAGCCGTAGTTCTGCAGGCCCTGCAAGCTCGTCGGGAAGGCGAACAGCTCGACGTCGACCGGGGTCGAGTTGGTGACGACGCCGCCACCGAAGTTCACCGGCATGTTGTAGGTGGCATACAGGTAGTCCAATCCCCCGCTGTAGCCACCCAAACCGAAGCCGGTGGGCAGACCGTTGCTGAGCAAGCCGAAGAGTCCGCCGACGTCCTGGTAGGGAACCACCAGGCCGGTGGATCCGGTGTCGACCAGCAGCGGGATGCTTCCCCCGCTGCCGACGGAGGCGTTCACGATGGGTTCGGTATGTTGGACGATTGTCAGCGGAGCGGTCGCGCTGCCGTTTGAGTTGATCACGGCGCCGCTGCTCGCGGTGCTGCTGGCGGCGCTGCCGACCGCCCCGGTCGCTCCCGTGCCGATCAGCGGACGCCCGAGCAGCATCTCGGTCGGCGTGTTGATCGCCCCGATGATGTCCGACCGGACCTGGCTGACGGCCACGTTGACGCCCTGTTCGGCGCTGGTGAGCGCCCCGCCGACGGAGCCGCCGTTGGCGGCCGAGGCCAGCGAGCTCAGCGCCGAGCCGACCGGGCTGGCGGCGACCGCGCCGTTCAGCTGGGCCGATGCGCTCTGCATCGCCGCCTGCCAGCTCGGCAGCTGCGCGGCGGCCGCGGACACTCCCCCGTGGTAGCCGACCATCGCGGCCACGTCCTTGGCCCACATCGCCTCGTACTCGGCTTCCGTCGCCGCGATCGCCGGGGCGTTCTGCCCGAACAGGTTCGAGACGACCAGCTGCACCAGCTGGTTGCGGTTGCTGAGCACCAGCTCGGGGTGCACGACGGCCGACAGCGCCGCCTCGAACTCACCGGCCACAGCCTGCGCCTGGGCGGCGGCCGTCTGCGCCTGGGCGGACGCCGAACTGAGCACGTTCGTGTAGCGTGCCGCCGTCGCCATCATCGCTGCGGAGGAGGGCCCCTGCCACGCCTGGCCGGCCAGACCCGCGGTGATCGAGGAGAACGACTGGGCCGCCGAACTCAACTCGCTGGCCAACCCGTCCCAGGCCGCCGACGCGGCCAGCATCGGTCCCGAACCCGCACCGGAGTACATCAACGACGAGTTGATCTCGGGTGGTGACGTCAGAAAACTCATCCCCGCTGGTGTCCTTCCCCTCCACAACACCCCACCTGTTACCGGTGACGGGCTTCTCACGCTCTGCGGCGACAGCGATCGGAAGCATCACGACAGCCGGTGAATGAACCCTATGACAGGGCCACCCGAAAAATCTTGAATTCAAGCTAATAGACGTATGTCAATAGGGTCGGGCACGGGCGGTAATGGCATCGGTGCAGTTCAGGGGCCATTGGATCGGGCGAATTGTTATCCATTTCACTTTGCGTGCGCCAAAACTCCGACGGTTGGTTCTATCCGCGGCCGGACATGCCTTTGCCCATGCGCACGCCGGAAACAATGGAATACGCGCCGGGTTGCCTCGCGGACGTTTACTGCGGGTTCGGCGCGGCACACCGTCCTGCTCTGGCGTGGCATGCAGACCGATGCCCGCGCGGCCGTCGGTCCCCTCGCCGCTCTGCTCGCCGGCACGGCGCCACCGTGGTGGCGCCCGATTGGAGCTCCCGCGCACCCGACGGCGGTCGCGATGAGCTGTTGCGGTCCGTCGATTTCGCGCGGTCATGCGCCGAGGGCGACCACGGCATCGTGCTCGTCGGATGGTCGTTGGGGGGGCGCCGCCGCCGCGGGCCTGACACTCGCGGCGGCCCGCCTCGCCGTTCCGCTGGCGCACACCGTCTGCCTCGCCGCCGCCTTCATGGTCGCCGATCCGATCTCGGGTCACCGCGCGACCGAGCAACTGTCGGCCTACCGCGCCGGTACCCCGTTCACCTTGCTGCACGGCGCGCACGACGGCGTTGTTCCCCTCGCCGCCGGCAGGGGATTCGCCGCCCGCCTCCGCGAGGTGGGTTGGCCGGTGGACCTGCACGAGGTGAGCGCCGATCACGGGACCATCGCCGGCGCCGCGTCGCGGAGCGCTTCGGCCCGGCCACCGACGAACCGGCCCTGCGCGTGGCAGAAGAGGTGGCCGGGGAGATCGCGGCGACGTTCGCCCGCTAGCCACCGGGGGCATCCTGACTCGATCTCCACGGGGGCAAGCGTTTTCGTCGGAGGTGAAGAGCTGCGCTTGTCCGATCCCACCGGTTCGGTGATAGTGCGGGGGTGTCGACCGCAGAATCAGCGCTCATCAGTTTCGCCGCGGGCCTTGCGCTCGCCCTGACCGCCGCGCCGGTGGGCGTGTCGGGTGCGGTCTTCCTGCTGCCCTTCCAGATGAGCGTCTTGCAGGTCCCCAATCCCGCGGTCACCCCCACGAATCTGCTGTTCAACATCGTCGCCATCCCCGGAGCCTTGGCCCGTTACCGGGCAAAGGCCCGTCTGGGCAGCCCGCTGACCGCGCTGCTGCTGGCCGGCACCGTGCCCGGAGTCATCGGTGGTGCCGTCATCCGGGTATTCCTCATTCCCGGGCCGCGACTGTTTCGCCTCGTCGTCGCGCTCCTGCTGCTGCCCCTCGGAATTCGGCTGTGCCTGTCCAACCGAACGCGCCGCCGTCCTCGGCGGCGGGCGCCGGGCGAACCGTCGAATCGATCCGTCACCGCGCTGGCCGTGGTCGTCGGCGTCGTCGGGGGCATCTACGGCATCGGCGGAGGATCGCTGCTCAGCCCGATCCTGGTCGCCCGCGGCCTGCCGATCCCAACCGTCGCGCCGGCGGCCCTGACGTCGACCTTCGTCACCTCGATCGCCGGTGCCCTCACCTACGCGATCCTGGCCGTCACCCACCCGGGTCGCGACATCGCACCCGACTGGGTCATCGGCATCGCCGCCGGCGTCGGCGGGCTCATCGGCGGCTACCTGGGCGCCCGACTGCAACCACTGCTGCCCGACCCCCTACTGCGCACCTTTCTCGGGGTCGTGGCCATCGCAACGGCTGCGCTCTACGTCATCCGGTGAGGCGCGCACGTCGCGTCACACATAGAAAGTCATCGAGCCGTTGCCGCCGTTGGACAGGTACACCGGGTGCAGGAGGAAGGGCAGCGCCCCGGTGTTCATCAGGGCGTTGTTGGGCGCCGCGGTCGGGTAATAGCTGCTGTAGTAGTTGTAGGCATAGAGCGGTGTCGTGAGATTGTCCGGTGCGTAGACGTAAATCTCTTGTCCCTCTTGTGCATTCACGAACGACGGGAGGGTTCCGTGCACGCCGCCGGTGTCGATGATCGAGCCGAGCTGGTAGGTCGGATATTGCGCGGGGTTTCCGTACGGGCCGCCGACCGTGACGTACAAGTCGCTGATGGGCGCCCCGGTGATCGTGGCCAGCGTGGGCAGGCCCTGCGGGGCCGGGCCGAAGTCGAGATAGGGCGTCGCGCCGAGGACCTCGTTGATGAGCACGCCCTGGCTCAGGCTCCCCGGCAGTGCCGTGATCGGGCTGCTGGGACCGGGACCCAGCGCGTTGGGCCCGACGCCCAGGACGCCGACGACCCCGTTGGGGGCGAAATAATCGCTGAACGAGGTGGGGAACGACGACAGGCTCGTCGGCCAGGAGAAGATGGGGACGTTGTAGGCGGTCGAGGGGGCGACGACGCCGTTGCCGAAATCGACCGGCCCCTGGAACGTGAGGTAGAAGTATCCCAGTCCCCCGCTGTATCCGCTCGTCCCGAACCCGGTGGGGATGCCCAGGTGCTGAATCCCGATGTAGCGGAGCGGAATCACCAGCCCAGTCGATCCGGTGTCGAGCAGCAGGGGCACGCTCTGCCCGCCGTTGACCGAGGCGTAGACGATGGGTTCGATGGTCTTGTACATCGTCAGGGGGACGGTGACGTTCTGCGGGGCGTCGGCGCCGGGTGCGCCGAGGGCGCCGTTGTTGCCGAGCAGCCAGCCGCCGATACCGCCCGCCCCACCGTATGCGGTGGACCCGCCGGTGCCGCCGGTTCCGCCGTTGCCGATCAGCCCCGCCGGGCCGCCCGGACCTCCGGTTTGCGTTCCCGTGCCCGATCCGCCGTTTCCGCCGTTGCCCCAGAGGATTCCGCCGGGTCCGCCGGCCTGGCCGGTCCCGGGGGCGCCGTCGGTTCCGTTGCCGATGAGCGGGCGACCCAACAGGGTGTTGGTGGGCGCGTTGATCGCGTTCACGACGGTCTGTTCGGCTCGGCCGAGTTCGACCTGCAACGCCTGGACGGGATTGGCCAGTGCGCCGGAAAGTTCGGCGGACAGGCCCTCCAGGGTCGCCGGCCAGGACGATATTTGCGCCGCCGCCGAGACGCCACCGTGGTAGCCGATCATCGCGGCCACGTCGGTGGCCCACATGTTTTCGTATTCGGCCTCGGCGGCCGCGATCGCGGGCGCGTTCTGCCCGAACAGGTTCGAGACCACCAGGCTTACGAGTTGACCGCGGTTGGCGGCGACGGCCAGCGGGTGCACGGTGGCGGCCCGGGCGGATTCGAACGCCCCGACGATCGCCTGCGCCTGGGTCGCCGCGGTTTCGGCCTGAGCCTGTGCGGCGGTCAGGAATGACGTGTAGCGGGTGGCGGCGGCGAGCATCGCCGCGGCAGCCGGGCCCTGCCAGGCTTGACCGGCCAATCCCGAAGTGGTGGACGAAAACGCCTGGGCGGCTGACCCCAACGCGTCGGCCAGCCCGTCCCACGATGCCGCCGCGGCCAACATCGGGCCCCCGCCCGCACCGGAGAACATCAGCGCGGAGTTGGTCTCCGGGGGCCAGGTGAAAAAGCTCATCCCGTAGCGTCCTTTCGCCGAATCCGCTGTTGCCGCAACGCGGATCGTACGACGGCAAACGCCAACACCCGAAGGCGTTATCGCACCGGCATAGCAAACTCAAAGAAAGCGCGGCCTACCGGTGACTGCGCCTGGCAGGCAAGGCAATTCACGTCGCGCGTCAGTAGAAGGTCATCGACCCGTTACCGGCGTTGGAAAGGTACACCTCGTGCTGGAGGAACGGCAGGGCCCCGGTGTTCATGAGGCCCGGGTAATACGTCGGGTAGTAAGCCTGGGGATTGGAAGTGGCGGTGCCGTTGTAGGTGTACGAGTACAGCAACGTCGGTGTGGTGCCGGGAGCGTAGACGTCGACGACCGTTCCCGACGGCACGTTGAGCGGGATCGTTCCCTGCACGCCGCCCGTGTCGATGATCGAGGGCAGAGAGGTCACGGAATAGGGGCTGCCCGTCGGCGGGGTGACCGTGACGTCCAGGGTGGTGATCGGCGCCCCGCTCACCTGGGCTATCGACGTCAGGTTCGGGGGGGGACCGAAGGTCAGGCTGGTCGTTGTGTTTTGCACTTCGTTAATCAGCACGCCCTGGCTGAGGTTGCCCGGCAACGCCGTGAGCGGGCTGCTGGGGCCGGGGCCGCCGGCGTTCGGCCCGATGCCCATCACGCCGACCACCCCGTCGGAGGCGAAGAACTGGCTGAAGGAGGTCGGGAAATTGGCCAGACTCGTCGGCCACGAGAAGATGGGCACGTCGATCGCGGTCGGCGAGGTCATGATCCCGTTGCCGAAGTTCACCGGGGCGTTGAAGGTCAGGTAGATGTAGTCGAGCCCGCCGCTGTAGCCGCTCATGCCGATCCCGGTGGGCAGGCCGAGGTTCCAGATGCCGATGTCTTGCAGCGGGATCACCAGACCGGTGGATCCGGTGTCGACCAGCAGGGGCACGCTCGGTCCGCCGTTGACCGAGGCGTAGACGATCGGCTCGGTCGTGGCGTACATCGTCAGCCCGACCTGTCCGGTAGTCACGCCGCTGGCGTTGGCGCCGGACGTGCCGGGGCTGCCGAACAACAGGCCGCCCTGGCCGCCGGGCCCGCCGTAGGAACCGGTCCCGCCGGTGCCGCCGGTACCGCCGTTGCCGAACAGCCCCGCCGCGCCGCCGGCGCCGCCGGGATGCCCGTTTGCACCGGACCCGCCGGTGCCACCGTTGCCCCACAGGATCCCGCCGGCCTGGCCGGCCTGCCCTGTGCCGTTGGCGCCGCTGGCGCCGTTGCCGATCAGCGGGCGCCCCAGCAACGTGTTGGTGGGGGCATTGATCAGGTTCACGATGGTCTGCTCGGCCTGGCCGAGGTCGGCGCTCAGGGTTTGCGCCGGGTTGGCCACCAGCCCGGCCACGGGATTGCCGGCGGCCACCGACGTCACCGCCGCCACCGAATTCGTGCCGAGGGCGCCGGAGAGTTGGGCCGACAGCCCCTGCAGCGCGGCCGGCCAGGCAGCGATCTGGGCGGCCGCGGCCGACACGTTGCCGTGGTAGCCGATCATCGCCGCCACGTCGGCAGCCCACATCTGCTCGTACTCGGATTCGGCGGCCGCGATCGACGGCGCGTTCTGCCCGAACAGGTTCGAGACCACCAGTTGCACAAACTGGTTCCGGCTGGTGGCCACGACCAGCGGGTGCACGATGGCCGCTCGGGCGGACTCGAAGGCGCTTACGACCGCCTGGGCCTGGGTGGCCGCCGTCTGGGCCTGGGCCTGCGCCGCGCTCAAATACCCCGCGTAGCGGGTGGCGCTCTCCAGCATTGCCGCAGCGGCCGGGCTCTGCCAGCCCTGCCCAGCCAGCCCCGAGGTGATCGAGGAGAACGCCTGTGCCGCCGACCCCAACTCCGCGGCCAACCCGTCCCAGGACGCGGCGGCAGCCAACATCGGCGCCCCACCTGCGCCGGAAAACATCAGCGACGAGTTCAGCTCCGGCGGGAACGTCAGGAAGCTCATGTTCTCGGCCTCCTCCTCGCACGACACCCGCATGTCCTGCGGGTGACCGGGAGCATCGGCGCGCCGGCAAACTCGGACTCTAGGGAAATCCGTCGCCAAAATCTCGGGATTCGGCCATTAATTAGACGTACGTCGAAGAGCGGTAGCCCCGGTGTCGCCGCACATCCACCCGCCGAAGGCAGCCACCGTGGGGCCGTTGAGGTAGGAGGGGGCCGGGGACAGCAGGAACGCCGCGACGGCGGCGATCTCGGCGGGTTCGGCAGCCGCCGCATCGCGTTCATGCACTGACGACGCATCGGCCGCGGCCGCGTTGGCGAATTGGTCGACCCCCACCGCCACCGCCGGATCGGGAGCGGTCGCCGAAATCGCCGCCACCGACGGTGTGGCAGGATTTGGAAATGAGCGCACGCAGACTCGCCCGCATCCTCGGTGTCCTGGTCGCGACGGCATGGGGTTTGCTGAGCGCCCCCCTGGGCGTTCCCGCCGCTGCCGCCGATCCCTGCTCCGACGTCGAGGTGGTGTTCGCTCGCGGCACCCATCAGGCCCCTGGTCTGGGCAACGTCGGCGAGGCGTTCGTCGACTCGCTGACCTCGAAGCTCAGCGGGCGGTCCGTCGGCGTCTACGCCGTGGAGTATCCGGCCAACGACGACTACCACGGGAGCTCGTCGGCCGGTTCCGACGATGCGAGCGCCCACATCCAGGGCACCGTCGCCAGCTGTCCCAAGACCAGGATCGTGCTCGGCGGGTACTCGCAGGGCGCCACCGTAATCGACCTGTCGACCGTGCAGATGCCGGCCCCGGTGGCCGACCACGTCGCCGCGGTCGCCTTGTTCGGCGAGCCCTCCAGCGGCTTCTCGAGCATGCTCTACGGTGGCCAGCCGCTGCCGACCATCAGTCCGCTCTACACCGCCAAGACCATCAGCCTGTGCGCCCCGGACGACCCGATCTGCACCGGCGGCGGCAACATCATGGCGCACGTCTCCTACATCCAGTCCGGGATGACCGACCAGGCCGCGACGTTCGCGGCCGACAAGGTCACTCAAAGCGGTCCGCGTACCTGACGCAGTCCGTCCCCGCCGTCGAGCACCCGGGTGGGAGCAGCCGCTAGGGTGACGGGCATGGCCATCGAGTCGACGATGCTCGCCCTGGGGACACCCGCTCCGCCGTTCACGCTGCCCGAGCCGGCCACCGGCGCCACGGTCGGTCTGGACGAGCTCACCGGGCCCGCGCTCGTCGTCACCTTCATCTGCAACCATTGCCCCTACGTCCAGCATGTCGCCGCGGGGCTCGCCGAGCTGGGCCGCGACCTCGCCGGCCGCGGCGTCGCGATGGTGGGTATCTCCAGCAACGACGTCGCGGCCTACCCGCAGGACGGCCCCGACAAGATGGTCGCCGAGGCGGACCGCCACGGCTGGACGTTCCCCTACCTCTACGACGAGACCCAGGATGTCGCCCGGGCCTTCTCCGCCGCCTGCACCCCCGACACCTTCGTGTTCGACGGCGAGCGCCGGCTCGTCTACCGCGGTCAGCTCGACGACTCCCGGCCCGGCAACGGCAAGCCGGTGACGGCCGCCGACGTGCGGGCCGCGGTCGACGCGGTGCTTGCCGGGCGGCCGGTGAATCCCGACCAGCGGCCGTCGATCGGCTGCGGAATCAAGTGGCGATGAGGCAGTCGAGCACACGAGGCGGTTTGCACGCATGAAAGTCGTACTGGCGGCCTACGGAAGCCGCGGTGACATCGAACCCGGCGCCGCCCTCGGTCGCGAGCTGATGCGCCGAGGACACGACGTGACCATGGCCGTACCGCCGGACATGCGCAGCTTCGTCGAGGCCGCCGGGCTCGTCACCGCCACCTACGGCAGGGACACCCGCGAACGGATGAACGCGGCCGCCAACTTCGTCCGGCAGGTCGACAACCCGCTCAGCGCGCTGCCGCAGCTCATGGAGGAGCTTCTGCAGGTCGCGGCGGAGAAGACCACCGCCTTGGCCTCGCTGGCGGCGGGCGCGGACCTCCTCCTGGCGGGCATGAACGAGCAGGGCATCGCCGCCAACGTGGCGGAGCATCACGGGATCCCGTTCGCCGCGCTGCATTTCTTCCCGGTGCAGCTGCAGCCGGCCGGGGGGGTGCTTTCGAACTTGAAAACCCAGGCCGAGATGGCCCAGCGCGAGTCGCTGGGCCTGCCGGAGACCCCCCCGGGGGGTTCGCTGGAGATCCAGACGTACGACTACCTCTGCGCGGCCAAGCTGGCCGACGAGTGGCGCGAGGCCGACGCCCAGCGGCGTCCCTTCGCCGGTTCGCTCACCCTCGAGCTGCCGACGGACGACGACGAGGACGTGCTGTCCTGGATCGGCCAGGGAACGCCGCCGATCTACTTCGGGCTGGGCAGCACGCCGATCGATTCCGCCGCCAACATGGTCGGCATGGTCAGCGCGGCCACCGAGCAGCTCAGCGAACGGGTGTTGATCTGCAGCGGGCCCAACGACTTCACCGGGGTCCCGCATCCCGACCACGTGAAAATCGTCACCTCGGTCAATCACGCTGCCGTGTTCCCGTTGTGCCGCGCCGTCGTTCACCACGGGGGCGCCGGCACCACCGCCGCGGGCATGCGGGCCGGGGTTCCCACGTTGATCCTCTGGCTCTGGCTCGACCAGCCGATGTGGGCCGACGCGGTCGTCCGGCTGGGCGTCGGATGTGAGAGGCAGCTTCCGGCCACCACGGTGGAGACACTCGTCGAGGACCTGCGACGCATTCTGACCCCGGAATACGTCGCGAGGAGCCGAGAGCTGCGCACGCAGATGACCGAGGCCCCCAAGAGCGTCGCCTACGCCGCGGGTCTGCTGGAAGAACTGGTTGCCCCCGCAGAGGCCTAGCGGCCGCCGCGCAAACTGGCCGATCCGCTGGCCCTCCGCGCCGGCGGCAGCGCGGAGGCCTGGTGGACGTCCCGCACGGTTGAGCCAAGTCGACTAGGCTGTCGCCCAGCATTTTTCGGCTCGTGACGGGAGACTGCATGCAGCGGGTGGCGATACTCGACGACTACGCCGGCGTGGCCCTCGACGTCGCCGACTGGTCGTCGGTGCGGACCCGCTCCCACGTCAGCGTGTTCGACCGCCACCTCTCCGAGGCGGAGGCCGCCGAGGCGCTGCGGCCGTTCGACGTGGTGTGCACCATGCGGGAACGGATGGCCTTCCCGCGCGCTCTTCTGGAGCGGCTGCCGAACCTGAAGCTGCTCACCATCATCGGCACGAGCCTGCCGAACCTGGACATGGCAGCGGCCACCGAATGCGGTGTCGCGGTTGCCCACTCGGACTTCGCCAACCCGCGGTTCCGGTCGGTGCGGGACGCCACACCGGAATTGGCGTGGGGCCTGATGATCGCCACCGTGCGCAACCTCGCCGAAGAGCATCGGCGCATGCGTGGCGGCGGCTGGCAGGCCACCGCGGGTATGGCGCTGTGGGGCAAGACGCTGGGATTGCTCGGCCTGGGCAGGACAGGCCGACGCATGGCCGGGTACGCGAAGGCCTTCGGGATGGACGTCATCGCGTGGAGCCAGAATCTCACCGCGGAGCAGGCGGACGCCGCCGGCGCCCGACGGGTGGAGAAGGCGACGCTTTTCGGGGAGGCCGACGTCGTCTCGGTCCACCTGGTGCTCTCCGAGCGCACGCGCGGTCTGGTCGGTGGGCCCGAGTTGGGCTCGATGAAGCCGCAGGCCTACCTGATCAACACGTCGAGGGGCCCGATCGTCGACGAGGCGGCACTGCTTGCCGCGCTCGAATCAGGGCGCATCGCCGGGGCGGGCCTCGACGTCTATGACACCGAACCACTTCCCGCGGACCATCCGCTGCGGCGGCTGCCGAATGTGACGCTGTCTCCGCACCTCGGGTATGCCACCCGCGAGATGCTGGGGGCGTTCTACGCGGACACCGTCGAGGCCGTGGTCGCGTGGCTGGACGGGGCGCCGATCCGCATCGCCAACCCCGAAGCGTTGCAGCGCTAGTGAGGGCCCCCTGTGGCGGTTTTGCTGAGGTATGCGACGCCGCCGTCGCCGCAATGGCATACTTCACGTGGTGTTTCGCCGCTAGGAAGGGTGCGTCGTGGTTCCGCAACGAGACCTGGTTCGCGGCAGTGCCGCTCGTTGACGACTTGGTGCTGCGGGTAGCCGGCTTGACGGTGACGCTCGAGGGCCGCACGGTGCTGGCCGACGTGTCCTTCGGTGTGCGGCCGGGAGACGTCCTGACCATCCTGGGCCCCAACGGCGCGGGCAAGACGGTATTGCTGCGCACGCTGCTCGGCACGGTGCCCCATGACGGATCGGTGATTTGGAAGCAGGGCAGCCGCATCGGCTACGTCCCGCAGCGGCTGCCCTACATCAAGCACGTCCCCCTGTCGGTCGCCGACTTCTTCGCGCTGAAGCAAGCCGTCAAAGCCGACGTCTGCGGAGCACTCGCCACCGTGGGGCTGCCCGCGGCGCTGGCCAACCGGCGGATCGGCGATCTGTCGTCGGGGCAGTTTCAGCGAGTCCTGATCGCCTGGGCTCTTGCCGGCGATCCCGACGTGCTGTTGTTCGACGAGCCCACGACCGGAGTGGACGTCGGTGGCGAAGAGACCGTCTACGCCCTGCTGGCGAGGCTGCATCGCGAACGGAACCTCACGATGCTCATCGTCACCCACGATCTCGCGGTCGTGCACCGGCTCTCCTCGACGGTGCTGTGCCTGAACCAACAACCGATCTGCCAAGGGGCGCCGTTGTCGGTGCTCACGCCGGAGAATCTGCGGCGGCTGTATGGGGCCGAGGTCAAGTTCTACGAGCACAAGCACAAGCACGAGTAGGGACATGCAGACTTTCGTTCTCAGCTTGATCGCCGGGACCTCCATCGGTGGGGCGGCCGGCTATCTCGGGTCGCTGATGTTGAGCCGCAACATGGCGCTCGTGGCCGGGCCGCTCGGGCATCTGACGCTGCCGGGAATCGCCCTGGCTCTGCTGTGGGGCTTCGACGTCTCCCTCGGGGCCTTCCCCTTCGTCATCCTCGGCGTCGTCGTCATCTGGCTGCTCGAGTTGAGAACGAAGCTGCCGATGGAGGCGCTGACGGCCGTCGTGTTCGCCTCCGGCGTGGCCGCCGCGTTCTTGTTTCTGCCGATCGACCAGGCCGAGTCCGCGCTGGTCGGCGACATCGCCAAGGTCGGCGTGGGTGACACGGTAGTGGTCGCGCTCTCTTCGGCGGCGGTGATGGTCGCGGTGTATCGAGCATTCCCGAAGCTCGTGTTGGCCAACGTCTCCGAGGAACTTGCCGCCGCCGAGGGCGTCAACGTCAGGCGCTACAGCCTGCTGTACCTGTTCTTGATCGCGGTCGTCGTGGCGCTCGGCGTGAAAATGGTGGGCGGGCTCTTGACGGCCGCACTGGTGGCCATTCCAGCGTCCGCCGCGCGGAACGTCGGAAGAAACCTGACCCAGTACACGTTCGGCGCGGCGGCGATCGGTGTGGTGTCGGCGGTGGCCGGAATCGTCCTGTGCCGGTTCACCGGTTTCCCCGCGGGGCCACTGGTCGTTCTGGTGAGCACCGCGGCGTTCCTCAGCACGTTGCCCTTCACCCGCTGACGCAGGTCCCGCCGCCCGCCTGCTTGTCGATGACGAGCACCTGCACGGCGCCTAGCCAGGGGACGCCACGACCCAGCGCGGCGGCGAACCGCTCCAGGTGATGCAGGAGACCGGGGCGCGCCGCCGTGAACAGCTTTCCCGACAAGCGGATTCGGCCATGGCGGCGGCCGAGGTGTCGCAGGCGCCGCCGCGTAAGGAAGGTGGCGGTCGAGTACGGGATACGACGCCTCGGCCGGTCCAGCAGTCCCCACAGGCTGCGCGGATTCAGCGCAAGAACGACGATCCGGCCGCCGGGCCGGGTGATGCGCGCCAGCTCCGCCAGGGCCGCCGCGGCGTCGGTGAACTCCAGCGTGGCAACGGCGAGCGTGGCGTCAGCGACAGCGTCCGGCAACGGCATGCGCGCGATGTCGGCGCGCACGAGGCGTCCGGGGGCCCGGGCGGCGGCCACCGCAAGCATCGCGACCGACTTGTCGATGCCCAGGACGCGGTGACCGTGACGCCCGAGCGACTCCACGAGGCGCCCTGTGCCGCAGCCGGCTTCGACCACGAGTCGCCCGGTCCCGATGCCCGACAGGGCCTCTCGGACTGCCGCCAGTTCGACCGCCCACGCGTGAGCACCCCAGGGCTTGTCGAACCAGGCGTCATAGGCGCGGGCCCCGGCCGTCGCGGTCAGTTCATCGGCTTTCGGTTGTGTGCGCGCCCGGACGAGGCGTGCGGGCGACGATCACCGGAATCTGGGCGGCGTTGACCACCGTCCGGCTCACCGAACCGAGCAGCATACCGGGCAGCGCGGTGTGGTCGTGGCTGCCGACGACCACAAGCTGGGCGGTCGATGCCTGCTCGAGCAGCCGCGGTGTCGGCCGGTCGCACACGACGACCTGGTGCACGTCGACATCGGGGTAACGCTCCCGCCAACCGCAAAGCCGTTCGGCCAGAGCCTCTTCCTCACGGACCTCGATGTTGCGCCACTCGATAGGTGCCCAGTTCATACTCGCGAAGTCAAGCGGCCCCATGTCGTTCCAGGCGTGCAGCGCAACCAAGCCCACGCTGCGGCGCGACGCCTCGTCGAACGCGATCGCGGTGGCCAACTCCGAGGCAGGCGACCCGTGGATGCCCACCACCACCGGCGCCCGGGAGGGCGGTGAGGTGTGCGGTTCCTCGTCGTGGATCACGCCGACCGGGCAGTGGGCGTGGTGGACCAGTCCGGAGCTGACCGAGCCCAGCAGGAAATGGGTCACCGCGCCCTGGCCCCGGCAACCCACCACTATCATCTCGGCTCGCCCGGACAGGTCGACCAGCGCGGAAACCACCGGCGCGTAGAGCACCTCCCCGGTGATCTGCGATGCGCGGTCGGACGACGTCGCCGCGACGGCGACCCCGCGAGCCTCCTCGACGATCCGGCGCGCCTGCTGTTCCTGATGCCGCGGAAAGCTCGACGGCGAAGATGGGTCGACCCACGGTTCGATGGGAGTGACCGCTGGCGCCACGACGTGGACCAGATGTAGGGGCACGTCGCGGATCTCGGCATCCCGCGCCGCCCACTCGACCGCCACGGTAGACGACGGTGACCCGTCGACACCTACCACGATTCCGAATTGTTGAGCTGACATTCGGATGTTCTTTTCCTGAAGCCCGTTCTCGGACGGTCAAGCGGATGCCATTTATCTTAGGCCGCGCCGCGGATTTGAGCAGGAGGCTTTGGTCCCTAACCGGGTCGCCTGAAGTTGCACGCATAAGGGTGTGTGCATAAGTTACTCGGTGTGATCGCGGTGGGAGCGGGTCGGTGAGCGCGAGCCATTCGCACGCGCACGGGCATGCCTCGGCGAACAGCGATCGGCGCTGGCTGCTGGGCGCACTGCTGGTGATCGTGGCCTACATGGTCGGCGAGGTCGCGATGGGCCTGATCGCGCGGTCGCTGGCTCTGATCTCCGATGCCGCGCACATGCTCACCGACGCCGGCTCGATCGCGTTGGCGCTGTACACGATTCGGCTGGCGGCGCGTCCCGCGGCGGGGTTCATGACCTACGGGTGGAAGCGGGCCGAGATCTTGTCGGCGCAGGTGAACGGTTTGACGCTGTTGCTGTTGGCGGCCTGGTTGGCCGACGAGGCGATCCGCCGTCTCATCCATCCGCCCCAGGTCACCGGCAGCCTGGTCCTGATCACCGCGCTCGTCGGTATCGGGGTGAACGTGGCGGCGACGTTGATGATCAGTCGCGCCAACCGCACCAGCCTCAACGTCGAGGGCGCGTTCCAGCACATCCTCAACGACCTGTTCGCATTCGTCGCCACCGCGATCGCCGGCGTGATCATGTTGCTGACCCAGTTCTGGCGGGCGGACGCCATCGCCACCCTGATCGTGGTCGCCTTGATGGCGCGGGCCGGATTCGGTCTCATCGCCGCCTCCGTGCGGGTCTTCATGGAGGCCGCGCCGAAGGATCTCGACCCGGCCGCGGTCGGCCGGGCCATGGCCGACTGCGACGCGGTGGTCGAAGTGCACGACCTGCACATCTGGGAGATCACCTCGGGTTCCCCCGCCCTGTCCGCGCACGTGTTGGTCGAAGACGGGATGGATTGCCACTCCGTCCGCGTCGACCTGGCACGGCTGCTCGACGAGGAGCACGGCATCCACCACACCACCCTGCAGCTCGATCATGCCGGCGGCGGCGACGCCGAGCGCGATCAGTCCGCGCCTGCACCGCACTGCGAGGAATCGCACGGCCCGGTGCACCGGTCCCCCACCGCCCCCTGACGGGGCGCCGCGGCCGTCACGCCGTGTTGAACAGCGTCATCGACCCGTAGTCCAGTGAATCTGCTGGTGGCAGCGCATCAGCGACAGGCCGGGGCGGCCGGCGACGAAGTCGACCTCCGTGTACTTGGTAGCCGCCGAGCATCGCGACGGCTTTGCGTGGTCCGCTGGTCGGCCGGCGACCCCGACACCGCTTCTAGGGCCTTCGGACTCCTCATCGCGGTCCCTAAGGCACGCGCGTGCGTGTCCGACGGCTCTCGTTTGCAATCGTGCCAAAAGGGAAATATCAGCGTCAGAACTTGCCCCATCGCCCTCAGGAAGGCCCACCATGGCCACGACCAGCCGTCACCGCGCGCCGGTGCGTTCCCGACACCACGGCGGTGACGGTGTGTCGGCCAAGCCGGCCAGCTACCACCGCCAGGAGCTGATCGCGGCGGCGAGTGGCGCCGTGTTGGTGGTGGTCATCGGGGTGCTGTCGGGTTGGGCGCACTACAGCCTGTCGAATGCGAACCCGGCGTCACCGCGGGCGGCGTCGGCCGCGCCCGCGACCGGAGTGGCGGAGCCGTTGACGTCGTCCCAGCCGGGCGGGCAGCTGCAGGGGTGGCTGACGCAGGCCGAGCCGTCGATCGATGAGCTGATCGTTGCCCGGCGCGCGGTTACCGCCGCCGCGGCCGCCGGCGACGTCACCGCGACGGGGGCGGCCTGCCGGAGCGCCGACGCCTCCGTCGCCGGTGCCCAGCGCCACCTGCCCAGCCCAGACCCCGAACTGAACATCGCGTTGCAGCAGGCGATCGACAACTACCGCGTTGGGCTGCGGCACTGCGTCGTGGGCGTGCAGAACCGCGACGGCGGCGAGATCGCGTACGCTGCCAGCTACCTCGATCAGGGAAACGCGGAACTTCGCGCGGGACTCGCCATCATCGAGAAGGACCTGCGCGACACGCAACCGCGGGACCCCAGTGTCTTGACCGTGTAGGCGCGCCCGCGAATTTCGTTGCGGGCGAGGATGATTACTCTGGGCAGTAATTTGATTCTGCGGCACTTACCATCGACGTGACGTCGGGAAACGTGATGGTTCTGGAGCCCAGAGCGGAATGGATGTCCTGGCTGATGGAATCCGGTGTTTTGCCGTCCTTGCGGTCGGCGCAGATCTGCTTACCCAGGGCAACGATGGCGGCATCCTCGCCCACCGGCCACGTGAAGCCCAGTCGGTGCATCTGCGTCAGGAACGTGTCCTCGGAATCATCGGCGGCGGCGTCGGCCTGCGCCGGCGCAGGATTCGGCAGTAGCGCAATGCCGACGAATACAGGCGCGCAGAGTGCGGTCAACCGGCGCAGTAAAATCATCGGAGCACACTCCTTTCTTCCGAGTTAACAAATGGTACACAGTCGGGTTCCTGAGCGCGGCGTGTATGTGACCCATCCCACCCCGGCGTAACTTTGCTGTAATTTCGGGCTGCACTACGTGCAACGGATTTAACACGGTAGGGGTTGCCCTGGACGGTGGTCGCCGTATTTGCCGAGTCGGTCGGCTCGGCCGGGCGCACCGTGGGGACCGGGCCGCGGACCTGGGCGAAGAAAGGTGACCGGCAGGTGGCTGGGCGATGAACTTATCGTCTCCGCAGATGTCACCGCCGGCGACCGGCGCCGCGGGTGCGCCGACCGTGGAACGCGCTGAATCGGTCAACCCAAAACAGTTACTCTGGGCAATAGTTTGATTCTGCGGCACTTACCATCGACGTGACGTCGGGGAACGTGACGATTTCCGGGCCGAGGGTGGAATGGATGTGATCGGCGATTTCGTCCGGAGTTTTGCCGGCCGTCCGGTCGGCGCAGATTTTGCGTCCCAACGCCACTATTGCGGAGTCCTCCCCGTTGGGCCATGTGAAGCCGAGTGTCTGCATTCTGGACAGGAATGCGTCGTCGGCGGCATCGGCGGCAGCGACCGCGGCACCGGGCATCAGAACAGCGCCGATTATCACCGGAACGGCCAGCGCGATCAGCCCGCGAGGCGAAGTCATGTCAATCGGTCCTTTCCGTTGTTGGCGTTGACGCTACAGTCGGCCGGAGTGCGCCGCACAGTCAGGAATTCAAAGAGTTTCGTATGTCCGCGGCGTTTTGCCGACCCCATTGGCGGTATCGTCGCAGAGAGTCGACGCTGGGGAAATTCACGCGAATTCGAGGCTGGGGATACCGAAAATTCCGGAGGCGAACATCTCCTGGTGTCAGCCCGTCCGTACCACCGCGTCGCCGGGGACGAGGACGCCGGGCTCGACGACCTCGAGGTATGCCCCCGCACAGGGCCGCTGAGCTTCCGAACCGCTTGTCCGAACCCGATTCTCGGCTCCCGGAGTGCGAAGCGCCTGGGGGGCGAGTGGGAGCGGTCCGTGCTCGAGCGTGGGAACCACGCAGCGCGGTGTTGCCTCGATGACCCGCAACCGCGCCGCACCGACCGTCAACTCCGATCCGGCCCAATCATTTTCGGCATAAGGCCGGTAGCCCGGTGGCGTTGCGATCACCACATTCGGCCGGTAACGCAGCGCCTCGACACCGATGTGCGCCAACGTCGCGGTGGTGATCGCGTGCAACGGCGCATCGTCGGTGAACGACTCCCCCGGGGTCGCCTTGCCGATCTCGAGGACGATGCCCTCGACCTCGGCGTCCAGCCCCAGGGCGAGCAATTTCTCGGGGTCAGGGCGTTCCACCGTCGCGCCGGGGTCGCGCCGGCTGATGAGCCGGACCGCCCGGCCCAACAGCCGCGACAGCAGTTCGTCCGCCTGCGGATCGTCGGCCGCGACGCGAGTCCCGTCGGGAAAGACGATGCTCACTCCCCCGGCGTCGCCGCGGGCGGTGCATTGCAGGAGCCCGCGCCAGAGCCGGGCCTGCTTGGCGCTGGCCACGTGCCCCGTCGCGGCATCGAGAAGGGCCAGCCGCCGGTCCCCATCGGCGCCTCGCTCGTCGACGAACAGCCGGTCCACGGACTCGCCGAGCATCGACTTCACCGGGTAGCGGCACAGGCTGTCGACTTGCATCCGCGCCGGGGCGCGGCCCGTGCGGGTCGTCGGATCGGCGGCGGCCATGGAGACAACTCTAGGCGGGCCCGCCCGACCTCAGCCGGTGGCGAAGTGGCGACGGATCAGGTCCAGACTCAACGGGTAGTCGCGCAGCGTGTCGGCCAGCGCCCCGGTCAGGTCGGCGACGGCGGGAACGGATTGGACGCCGCGGTGGGCGAGCAGGTCGGCCAACCAGGCCGCCGTCTGCGACACCGGCCGTGGATCACCGGTGAGCAGGGCCGCCGACACGGCGTGCAGGGTTTGTGGGAGCGCGTCGCGGGCCACCGCACGCAGCGCGGCCGACGAGCCGGCGTGCCGGCGATCCGAGGTGATGGCCCACCCGCGACGCAGCCCGTCGACGAGGCGCTGATGATTCAGCTCCAGAGCGGCCTGTTCCTGGGCCGGCGCCCCCGGCAGCGGTGCCACGGGCGGTACCGAGAGCGGCAGGTTGTCCACCGCCTCCACCGCGCTGCGGGCGTCGGCCGCCCATGCTGTCGCTCCCAACGCGGTCGCGCGCAGACCGTCGTCGCCGAATGCGGCGCCGCCGACGACCACCGGGACCCCGGCCGAGGTGGCGGCCTCGATGAGTCGTCGGGTGGTCGGGACCGCCCCCAGCATCGAACAGCTGACCGCGACGGCTTCGGGGCCGAGGTCCTGGACGTACTGGCTGACTCGCTGCGGCGTGGTGGCCGGCCCGAGTTGCGTTGTCTGCCAACCGTCAGCGCGCAGCGCGCAGCCGATGATCGTGGCCGGCAGGGAATGCCACTCCCGCTCGGCGCAGGCGACGATCACGTGGCCGCGTCGCACGGGGACCTGCGCTATCCGGCGCGCCACGATCTCGGTGGCGGCCATGGCCATCGCCGTGGCTGCGTGCTCCTGTGCGACCGACCACTCCCCCCGCTGCCACCGTCGGCCGATCTCGCGCTGGGCGCTCACGACCAGCCCGGTGAGGATGTCCAGCGGCGCGGCTCCCTGCTCGAGAAGGGCTTCCACGAGCGCGAGCACCGCGGCCCTGTCATCGGCGGCCACGGCAGTTTCATACTGCTGCAACGCGTCTGACGCGACCGTCACCTGCCGCATGTGACCGCGAGCAATGCCATGTCATCGTGGCGGCGGCCGTCGAGATACTCGATCACGTCCTGTTCGACCGCCTCGCAGATGATTTCGGGTGACGCCCCGGCGTAGGTGGGCAGGAGCGCGTGCAGCCGCTCCGTCCCGTACTGGCCGTCGTCGCCGCGTGCCTCATCGATCCCGTCGGTGAACAACAGCATCGTGTCGCCCCGGTGCAGCCTCAGCGACACGGCGCCGTATGCCATCTCGCTCACCACTCCGGCCGCGGTCCCATAGACCTCGGCCTGCTCGACCCCGCCGTCGGCGCGCACGATGATCGGCGCCGGGTGTCCCGCAGTGGCCAATTCGACGTCGGCGTGCGTCCCGTCCGGGTTCGGCCGCACCCGCGTGCACAGCACTGTCACGAACGGCATCGAAATCGATTCGTCCAGCACGCTGTTCAGGGCGGCGAGCACCGCCGCCGGGCGCCGATCGAAATACGCTGCGGTGCGCAGGCTTTGGCGGGCGCATCCGGTCAACGCCGCCGCTTCCACGCCCTTGCCGCACACGTCGCCGATGGCGATGAGCCAGTCGTCGTCGCGACCGCTGACCTCGTAGAAATCGCCGCCCACGTCGAGGTGTTCGGCCGCGGCGCGGTAGCGGGCGGCCACGCGGACACCCGGGATCTCGGGCAGGCTCGGTCGCCGCAGGTTCTGCTGCAGCACCGACGCGATCCTGGCCTGGTCCTCATACAGCCGGGCCGAGTCCAAAGCCAGCGCGGCGCGGCCGGCGACGAGTTCGGCGAACGCGACGTCGTCGGGATCGAATCCCGCGTTGGCCCGCCGCAGCAGCACCAGCGCACCGAACGTGCCGCCGCGGGCGGTGAGTCCCAGCCCGAGCACCTCGGCCGGGGTGAGGTCCATCGCCGACGCGTGGAACGGCTGGATGGGGACCAGGCCCGAGAGCTCGCTGCCCACGAGCTGTTCGGTGCGGCCCGTGTGCAGGATGCGGCCCAGCGGCAGGCCTTCGAGCGTGGCCCGCCGCAAGACGACCCCGCCGGAGTCGGCGGCGCCAACCGCGACGAGCTCGCCGGTGCGACCGTCGGGCATGACCACCATCGCCCAGTCGGCCAGCCTGGCCTCGATGAGGGTGATCAGGCGCAGCGCGCTGCGGCGCAGGTTCAGCGATCCGCCGAGGTCGAGGGTGATCTCTTCGGCCAGGTGAGCGCGGACGTCGGGGGGAGAGGGGTGAATCTCCGCGTCGTTCACGACGCGTGTTTCCTTGAACAGCATCGGGTGCCGACTCTCTTGCCGTTAGGCAGTGCATGTCGTGGTCCGGCGCAGGGGCACGGTCACGTGGATGGGGGCTGTCGGCTCAACCAGGTGGCTCCAGCCTACGCAATTGCTCCCCGCGGCACCCGGCGGCAGGCCGCCGACCCCGGAGAACTGCGGTTTCGAGGATGCGCAGGCCGGCCCCGGCGATGCCGGGCGGCTTGCTGCCGCCCCGGTGTGCGATCGCGCACCCGGTCCTGTAGAAGAGTCTCGTGGAGGAGCCGAATCCCCGATCGTTCGATCCGCCCTTGCTGCGGGACGCGGTGGCGCGGCGGCTGCATCGCCGAGCGGTCGCCGAGGGCCGGCTCAGCCTGCCGGCCGTGCCCGCCCTGATCGACGAGTACGTCCGCATGTGCGGACAGCTGTTCGCCGGGGTGGGCGTGGAGTACACGGCAGAACAGTCCGCTCAGCTCAGGAGTGTGCTGGAAGCCGAGCTGGCGAAGGGCTACCGGGCCTCGCCCCGCTCGAACGTCGTCGTCACCTTTCACAGCCCCTTCGGCACGACGCTGAACTACCGCGTCAAAGCCGAATGGTGGACGCTCGAAGCCGACTACGACCACTGGGTCGAGACCCGCCCGGCGCCGCTGTTCGGCAGCGAACCCGACGCGCGGGTGTGGGCGCTGGCCGGCGAAGCAGCCGATCCGGCGGCGTGCCGGGTGCTCGACCTCGGCGCGGGAACCGGGCGCAACTCCCTGGCGCTGGCGCGACGCGGTCACCCGGTGGACGCGGTCGAGATGACGCCCAAGTTCGCCGAGATCATCCGCATCGAGGCCGACAAGGAATCGCTGGGCATACGCGTGATCCAGCAGAACGTCTTCGCGGCCATGGAGGATGTCGACTCGCAGTATCAGCTGATCATCGTCTCGGAGGTGGTTCCCGACTTCCGGACGCTGTCCCAGCTGCGTGAGGTGTTCGAACTGTCCGCCCGGCTCCTGGCGCCCGGCGGGCGCCTGGTGCTCAACACCTTTCTGGCGCGTGCGGGCTACACCCCCGACGACGCGGCGCGGGAAATGGGCCAGCAGTGCAACACCATGATCTTCACCCGCGACGAGGTGGTGACCGCGACGGCCGGGCTCCCCCTCGAACTCGTCGCCGACGACCCCGCCTACGAATTCGAGAAGACCCATCTGCCCGGAACCGCCTGGCCGCCCACAGGGTGGTTCGAGGGGTGGGCGCGGGGCCTGGACGTGTTCGACGTCGAGCCCGAGGATTCCCCGATCGACCTGCGTTGGCTGGTGTACCAGAAGACGGGCTGAGCGCCGGGACCCACTCAGGCCGAGGCGGTCAGCCCGCTGGTGGCGGGCCCCTCCAGCTCGAAATATCCGCCGCGGTCCAGGATCGGGATTCCGTGGCCAGCACCAGCCGGTCCGCGGTGAGCTCGAACTTATGCCGCGCGTAGTTGAGGACTGGACACGCACGCCCCGCCTGCGCACGGACACCCGCCGCACCCGGGCGTGCTCGACCAGCCGCCCGCCGCGGCTGCCCAGCTCCACGACCAGCGAGTCCAGGAACGGCATCGGGTCGAACTGTGCCTGTTCGGCCAGCCGCACGCCCCGTGGTAGAGGTTCGGCGCGTTCGGCCAGCCACAAGGAAGTTATCGCGGGCTGATACCCCGGCCGCCCCGCGGGAAAACGCGGCGCGTCGCGTGGTGAAAACATCCGGTCGGACCCAATACAATTCGGCGAGCTCGTCGTCGGGCGCGAAGCCGGGACCGGTTTCGGAATGCACGTCCGGGGATACCTGATGGACGACCTCGGCGGCGGGTGTCGGCATGACCCGGTGACCAAGACCAGCAAGGATTCGGCAGCCCATGACATCCGAAAACAGCGAACAGCTCGTTCGCCGCATTCTCGGCATCGACTGGCCGCGCCGATTCATGCTTGCCGTGTTCGTCGCGGTCGCGGTCGTGGGCGCGGTGCAGCTCACCTCGTCGCCGGCGGGCTGCCCGAGCGGGGGCTGCACGCGCCACGAGGCCTCCGTGAAGCCCGCCGAACCGGCGCGGGTGAGCATCACACCGCGTGACGACGCCCGCGACGTCGACCCGGTCGGGCACGTGATGGTCAAAGCGGACGCGGGCAGGCTGACCGAGGTGCGCATGGTCAACGACGCCGGCAAGCCGATCCCGGGGGTCATGACCCCCGACGACGTCGCCTGGAAGCCCACGGTCCCCCTGGGGTACGGGCGCACTTACACACTCACCGTCACCGCCCGCGGATCCGACGGGGTCGACGCCACGCAGGTGTCGTCGTTCTCGACGCTGCGTCCCTCCAACCAGACCAAGGTTTACTTCGAGCTGACCTCGGAGGCGCCCCTGCAGGAGGGCGCCACCTACGGTGTCGGGACGGTCGTCGTCGCCCACTTCGACGAGCAGATCGCCGATCGGGCCACCGCCGAGCGGCATCTGACGGTCACCACCGACCCGCCGGTCAAGGGGTCGTGGTTCTGGGTCGACGGCCAGAACGCCCATTGGCGGCCGGAGCACTACTACGCACCGGGGACGACGGTCACCGCCAAGGCCGACATCTACGGAATCGCCATGGGCAACGGCATCTTCGGGCAGGAGGACGAGCGGGTGTCGTTCCGGATCGGCGACGCCCACGTGTCCATCGCCGACGATGCCACCAAACAGGTCAGCGTCTACGACAACGGCAAGCTGGTCCGCACGATGCCCACCAGCATGGGGATGGGCGGCACCGAAGACGTCGGGGGCAAGACCATCTATCTGTGGACGCCCCCCGGGATCTACACCGTGCTCGGCAAGGGCAACCCGGTCATCATGGACTCCTCGACGTTCGGGCTGCCCAAGAATTCCCGGCTGGGCTACCGCGAGACCATCCACTACGCAACCAAGATCAGCATCGACGGAATCTATCTGCACCAGCTCAACGCGACCGTGTGGGCCCAAGGGCACCGCGACACCTCACACGGATGCCTGAACCTCAACGCCGACAACGCGAAATGGTTCTACGACTTCTCCGTGCCGGGCGATGTGGTCGAGGTCCGCAACACCGGCGGGCCCTCGTTGACCCTGGCGCAGAACGGCGACTGGACGCTCGGCTGGGACCAGTGGCGCAAGGGCAGCGCCCTGAACTCCAAGTGAGTCGCGACCGTCAGCGGCCGAGATCCCATTGGCCGTAATCGGCTGCGAGGACGTCGTCGACATCGACGTTGATCCCGCCCAGCAGCGGACCCGGACTCGACGGGCTGTTGACCACGGCCTGATAGAGCACCGCCATGGGTTCGCGTTGCCCGTGCGACCATGCCTTCGTCTGCCAGGCCCACCGGTGCCCCGCGGTGCTCGAACTGCCGATCACCCCGTCCCGGATCGCCCAGCCGCAGACCGGGTAGCTGCCGTAGACGCCGGTGCGGCCGACGCCCAGCACCGAGTTGAGTCCGTGAAACCAGTTGAGCGCCACATCGTTCCAGGTGCTCGAGTCGATGTCTTCGTCGACGCTGAAGAAGATCGGCGCCGACGGAGGCCCGCCCGCCGCGGTGTGCAGCTGCAGGGCGGTCTGCGCGTCGGCCACGCCGCCGTCGTAGCCGCGGGTGAAGTCCGAAGGCGCCCCTGGCCAAGCGGGCTTGCCGTATTGGTAGTTGCTGACGATGTGCAGGCCCACCGCGCGCAACGCGTCCGCGTACCCGCGGGTCAACGGTTTGGCCTCGAAGTGCGCGCCGGGCCGCTGCTCGGAGACGTAGTTGACCACGCCGTTATAACCCGCCGCCTTGATTTCCTCCGGCGCGATCCGCCGCTCGGCGAAGTCGATCAGCTTGACATCGCCGGCCGACGCGGCCGGCGCGTGCAGCGTGGCGGCGGCCGCACCCGCGCCCAGTAGGACCGGTGTGACGGCGAGCTTGAGGACGTCGCGTCGTGAGAACGAGCGCGCGTCGTCCGGTCCGCGCGGGGCGGCCGAATCGTGCATCGCGCGATGGTAACAAAGCCCGCTGGACCGCCGGGCGGGCCGAAACCGACGCCCGCGACGGCGCGGAGTGCGCGCTACGGCTTGTGGGCTGGCCGCGCATCGTTTTGAATTCTGTTATGGGTATCCGGCTCGCCCGTCGGTCGGTCGTCGCGCTCGCGGCGGCGCTGATGTCGGCTGCGATCGTGCTGCCGTCCGGGGCGCCGGGCGCCGCCTGGCCGGCCGCCGCGGCAGGTTGCCCCCCGGTGCAGGTGGTGTTCGCCCGCGGACGTCTGGAACCGCCTGGGACGGGCGCCGTCGGCAACGCGTTCGTCGACGCGCTCAGGTCGAAAACCGGCAAGGACGTCGGCGTGTACGCCGTGAACTATCCCGCCAACACCGAGGTGGCCGTCGGCGCCAACGACATGAGCAAGCACGTCCGGTACATGGTCGACAACTGCCCGAACACCAGGCTGGTGCTGGGCGGCTATTCGCTCGGCGCGGCCGTCACCGACGTAGTGCTCGCGGTGCCTTTCTCCGCGTTCGGCTTCGACGACCCGCTCCCGCCGGACGCCGGCCAGCACGTCGCCGCCGTCGCCTTGTTCGGCAACGGGACCCAATGGATCGGCCCGTTCACGAACTTGAGCCCGGCGTACGGCGACAGGACCATCGAGCTGTGCCACGGGGACGACCCCATCTGCAACCCGGCCGACCCGCACACCTGGAACGACAACTGGCCGCAACACCTCGCGGGGGCATACATCAAGGCCGGCATGCCCAACCAAGCCGCGGACTTCGTCGCGGGCAAACTCTGAACGCGCGCAGCGGCGGCCGCCTCGGCGTCGTCCCGGGTACGCGTTGCGTCGTTTAGCTGTTCGAACTATAGTCTGGACACATGTCCAGTTTGCTGTCGTGGGGTTATCGGGTGCGTTGATGGCGATGGAGTGGGGGCTGCCCGTCCGTGGTATTCCAGCGGCGGATAAGAGTTGAGTATGCGAATTGCCCTGCTGTCCTATCGCAGTAAGGACCATTGCGGCGGACAGGGCGTCTATGTGCGCCATCTGAGCCGCGGATTGGTCGACCTCGGGCATGAGGTCGAGGTGTTCTCCGGCCAGCCCTATCCCGAGCTGCTCGATCCGCGGGTGCGGCTGACCAAGGTGCCCAGCCTGGACTTATACCGCGAACCCGACCCGTTCCGGGTGCCCCGTCCCAGCGAGATCCGGAGCTCGATCGACCTGCTCGAACTGCTCACCGTGTGGACGGCCGGCTTTCCCGAACCGCGGACGTTCACCCTGCGGGCGGCCCGGCTGCTGGCCGACCGGGTGAACGATTTCGACCTCGTCCACGACAACCAGAGCCTAGGCACCGGGCTGCTCAGGATCGCCGAGTCGGGTTTGCCGGTGGTGGCCACCGTGCACCACCCGATCACCCGCGACCGCGTGCTCGACCTGGCCGCCGCGCGCTGGTGGCGCAAACCCCTGGTGCGTCGTTGGTACGGCTTTTTGGACATGCAGCAGGAGGTGTCGCGCCAGATCCCGGACCTGCTGACCGTCTCGTCGTCGTCGGCGGCGGACATCGTCACCGACTTCGGCGTGGCCCCCGAGCAACTGCACACGGTGCCGCTCGGGGTGAACACCGACCTGTTCAAACCGGGATCGGCCCCGCGGCGGCCCGGGCGGGTCATCGCCATCGCCAGCGCCGACACCCCGCTGAAGGGGGTTCGCACCCTGCTGCACGCGGTGGCCAGGTTGCGCGTGGACCGCGACCTCGAGCTGCGGCTGGTCGCCAAGGTGGAGCCCAACGGCCCCACCCACAAACTCATCGCCGAGCTCGGCATCTCCGACATCGTCCACATCACCAGCGGGCTGTCCGACGCCGCGCTGGCC
>NZ_JBYCLG010000213.1:0-8167 GCF_057473785.1 Mycobacterium sp. TH-M103 | reverse complement strand
CCCGGGGAGGTTTACGTTGAGCATCAGCGCAAGCGACGCCAGGCGGCGCCTGTTCCCCCTGCTCGAGCAAGTCAACACCGACCACCAGCCGGTGCGCATCACCTCCAAGAGCGGAGATGCGGTGCTCATGTCCGCCGACGACTACGACTCGTGGCAGGAAACCGTCTACCTGCTGCGCTCGCCGGAAAACGCCAGGCGGCTCATGGAAGCGGTCGCCCGCGACAAGGCCGGGCAGTCCGCCGTCGCCAAATCCGTCGACGAGCTGCGGGAGATGGCCGGCGGCGAGGAGTGAGAAGCATCCACTTCGACCCCGATGCCTGGCAGGACTTTCTCTTCTGGCTGGCATCGGACCGCAAGACCGCCCGGCGGATCACCCGCCTGATCGCAGAGATCCAACGCGATCCATTCAACGGGATCGGCAAGCCCGAGCCCTCAAAGGCGAGCTGTCGGGGTACGGGTCCCGCCGCATCGACGACGAGCATCGGCTGGTCTATCGGGCCGTCGACGACGAAGTCAGGATCCTCGTGGCCCGATACCACTACTGACCCCGTAGGGGCGCAAGCCCGTCAGCCGACGGCCACCCCGGGCTGCGCGTAGGGCGCAGCTGCGGTAGGCGAGACTAGGTCGAATCCCTCGGCCACCGAGCCGGCCCAGACCGAAGCCAGGGCACGGACAAAGCCTGGTACGACAGTTGTCGTACTTTTTGTAGGATGTTTGGTATGGCGAAGGATAAAGTTTCGGTGACGATCGACCAGGCTGTACTCGCGGCGGCCGATGCGGACGCCCGGGCGGCTGGGCTGAATCGTTCAGAGATGATCGAACGAGCCCTGCGCAACGAGCATCTCCGAATCTCGCTTGAGGACTACACCACCTACACCGTGCCGACACTGGATATCGACGCCTACGCAGAGAAGGTTTATCGGGCGAACCGGGCCGCTGGCCTGTGATCACCCCCGGCGACATCACGCCACGCCGCGACACCGACCAGGAACTCTACGTAGTCGTGCTGTCCAACGCGATCCACCTCGCAGCCGCTACCGGACGGATCATCACCTGCCCCTTCATTCCAGGTGAAATCCCCAGCGGCACAATGGCTATGACCGTCACGGTGCAGCAACCCAAAGGGGTTGTCCTGCCGGAGCTCGTTCAGTGGTTTCCGCGTGCGGCCCTCGACGAACCGATCGGCAACGTCGGCGGCGCACTACTCGCCGACACGATCGCAACCGTCATCGCCCTCGTTTCCTGACAGCTCGATTTACGCGTCGGCGCTCGCGGCCACCGGGTACGCGACCCGGCCGGGGACAACACGCCCGGCGGCGGATCAATCCAGCCCGAGCGCCGCACGCAGCCGTGCCGGACTCATGGTTCCGGGCCGGCCCGTGTCCGGGGGGAACGAGTCGAGCAGGCGGATCAGGTCCGGGCGCCGGGTCGGATCGTCGGCGCACTGCCGGGGTGTGTGACCAGCCAGGGCAGGGATCGGTTCGTCGAGCCAGGCCGCCTCATAGGTGTGGATCATCTCCTCGAGGGCCGCGGCGAGTGCCGGATCGGCGGCCGCGTCGACGCCTTCCTCGATCACCCCACCCTCTGCAGCGTCGCCGGCGAGCCGCTGGACGTCGCGCAGATCGCCGAGTGGCTCACGGGTCTCGCTAAGCACACTCACCGGCGAATCGAGCGCGCGCACAGCGGCCAGAACCCGATCGAAGCGTTCCACGCTGTTGGCGTGCACGCGGAGCTCGTCGCCGGTGAGCTCCAGGTGCGCCCGAATCCGCTGCATGCCGTCGGTGACGACATGCTCGAACCACGCCGTCGCGTCTCCCGACTGACCCTCCTCGCGTTCGTAGAGGCCGTCGAGCCCGCGGGCCAGCTCGCCCGGGTCGGCGGCGCGCAGCACCGCATCGCACATCGTCAGCGGCTCCCCCTCGGTGTTGAGCAGCACCGGCGGCGCGAATCGCCGCGACAGCGCCGCGACGAGGCCGACCGGATCGGGCTCCTCATCGAGCAGCGCGATCAACCGGTCACGCTCCCCGAGAGAAACCGGCTCCAACCCGCCGAACACCTGCATCGTCTCCCCCGCGGGAACAACTCTGGCGCAATAGAATTCACCGGCCTGGACGTGCATGCTGCCGGCCCGTTCACGCACCTCATGCACGTCGCCGGTGCGCACGTCGCGCAACGTGAACCCCTGCCCCCGCGACACGTCGAGCACTTCGTACACCGACCGCTGCACGAGCAGCCACTGCTCGGCCAGCGACCGCTCGTCGTCGGGCAACAGAAAGCCGCGGGTACCGACGAACTCGGCAAACGCCCCTCCCTCGAACAGCACCACGTCGGCGACCAGCGCATCCCGGAGCCCGTCGACGAGCGAACCGGGCGAGTCCCAGTGCTGCGACCGGGCGGAGGCGGCCTCCAGGAGCAGCGCCACAAAGCGGCCTTCCAACAGATCGATAGCCGCTTTCTGATACAGCCAGGCCGCCCGCTCCTCCAGCGGCAACTGCTCGCGGTTGAGGTGACACACCTTGTATTTACGCCCCGAACCGCACCAACACCGCTGATTGCGGCCAAGGTCGGCACGGGGGGCGGGCCGGAAGCTCTCGAGCACGTGCTGCAAATGGTCGTCGGAGGCTACCCCCGCGCGACGCAGCAACAAGAGCCCCCGCTCGGCGTCCCCCCGATCGCCGGCGTAGCGCGCCAAGTCCCGCAGCGTCAACGGCCACGACGGGTCCAGCGACTCGGCGGCCTGCAGCGCCGCCTCGGCCTTTTCGACATCCCCGAGCGTCTCGTGTGCCTTGGCTTGCATCCAGCGCAAGGCCGGGCGCGCAGCACGCGGGGCCAGCGGCTCGGCGGACTCGGCGAAGACATCCAAGGCCGTCGCCGAGGCCTCGTCGTCCGCGCCGATCTCCGCCAGCGCGGCGGCGGCCACGGCCGGCTCGGCCAGCAACCCCAAAGCGGCGCGCACGCTGATGCCGTCGGGCGCGGCGAGCGCACCTGCCGGGGCGGCTTGCGCGGCGATCTCGGCGAGGTCGGGCCCGCCCGCGTCATCGAGGTGGGCGCGCGCCACGGCGACCACGTCGAGGGTCTGTTCGTGCAGCTTGACGACCGCCAGCACGGCCAGCGCCTCGTCGTCGTCAAGTTCGTAGCGCGCCTTGACCACTTCGAGCCGTTCGGCCAGCCGCGCCGCGGCGAAGTCGCAGTCATCCCGTGCGACCAGATCCCCGTCGTGAGCCAACCCGCTCGCGGCGAGCAGCTCGCTCAGCGGTGCTGCCGGCTCGCGGAAAAGGCCGTCGTCATCGGCGCATACCGTCCACGTCGCGACATCGAGCATCTCGGCCCGGCCGGGCCGCTCGTCGAGCATCGCCGACAGCGCCGCACCGACGCTGCACGAAACCGTCTCCGAGACCCCGACCAGCTCGAACCCGTCCGCCCCGACGCGCACCCCGACCAGGTCACCGGCACCCACACCGAGCGCGGCGAGGCGTCCGGCCGGCAGTAGCAACGCTCCGGCGGGGTCGACTGCTTGCGGGGACACGCCGCGGGCGGCCAGGACCTCGCTGTCCAACATCGGAAACACGTCGCTCAGCGGCGAACCGTCGAAGAGCCGCTGAAAGGTCGCCATCTCCGTCAGGATCGACACCGGCGTCAAGTCGGGCCGCCAGGTGAGGATGTCGTGACTGGCCTCGGTTTCACTGAGGCGATGGGTGAAAATCCTGCCTTCGAGCAAACTCGGGAGCCAGACCCACCTCTCGTCGAGCAACGGCATCACCAACTCGGTGTGTTCGTGGAGAACACCGTCGAGCACTTCCTCGGCGTCGATTCCCAGGTCGACGCCGTCGGCTTCGAGCACGTCCAGCAGATCGTCCTCACTCATTGCACCGTGCGTCGAAAGGGCTTGGCGCACTGCGGCGGCTACCAGATCGTCGGACATCGGAACGAGACTACCCACCCCCAGGTGGGCTGCCAGTACCGGCCTCACGCGGCTGCTCGCGGATCAGCCGACGGCGGCCCCCGGCTGGGAGTAGGGGGCGCCGAACTCGGGCACCGGCGCGAAGCCGTGCTTGCGGGCCTTGGCGGCGGCCTGGCGCATGAGCGCGTAGATCCCGACGAACGCGGCGTGATCGGTCATCACCAACGGTGTCAGCAGCCGGTTGTGCACCAGAGCGAACGCGATCCCGTCGGCGGGATTGGTCCAGCCGACCGAACCGCCCAACCCGACGTGACCGAAGCCCGGCATGATGTTGCCGATCGGCAGGCTGTGGTAGCCGAGGTGGAAAGCCAACGGCACGTAGAGGTTTCGGTCCGGCCACAGGCTCTTACGCCCGGTCAGGGCGGCGACGAGCTCCGGGGACAAGAACCGGATACCGTCGATCTCGCCGCCGTTGGCGATCGCACCGTACATGCGCGCCAGACCGCGGGCCGTCGCCACCCCGTTGGCCGCGGGCATCTCGGCGTCCAGCATCGCGTTGTCGCCCTTGACGACATCGATGATGCCCGGGAAATACATCGAGCGGTATGCGCCGGACATCTCGTTGGCGACCTTGCGCAGCACGAAGTTCGCCACCGGATTGCCGACCATGTTCTGCGGCATGACGATCTCGGCCACCCGCGTCGGCGCTCCGGCCGGCGGCCGGCCCAGGTGCAGCCCGTCGGTGCCCAGCGGCGCGGCGAGCTCCTCGCGGATCAGCGCACGCATGCCCTTCCCGGTCACCGCCCGGCCCAGCCCCGACATCAGCCAGCCGAACGTCAGCGCGTGATAGGCCGACTTGCCCAGCAGGCGCCCCGGCGGCGCCGCGGCCAGCCGCTCCTCCATCGCGATGTGGTCGAGCAGGTCTTCCTGGGTGGCGCCGCGCAGACCCGACAGGCCGGCGGCGTGCCGCATCACGTCGCGCACCGTCAGGTACGCCTTGCCGTTGGCCCCGAACGCCGGCCAGTACTCGGCCACCGGCGCCTCGTAGTCGATCAGCCCCCGGTCGGCGAGGCGGTGGATGACCGTGGCCGCCATGCCCTTGGTCGCCGAGAACACCATCGGGGCGCTGTCCGCCGACCACGGCGTGTGCCCGCCCCGGTCGGACCAGCCCGTCCATACGTCCACCACCGGCTGGCCGTCGAGGTATACCGCCAGGGCGCCGCCGCCGAGCCGGCGCGCCGGGAACATGCTGGCGAAACTGCGAACGACGCAATTGAAATGTGAGTCCGCCGCGCCGGACACGCGATGACCTGCGTCGGGGTCATCGGGGTGGGAGACCCCGCGGCGATCGACTCGTGTTTCCACCGTCACACATTTGAATTTACGTGGATTTCACACCGGTGCGGAGCGAAATATAGATTATTTACCTATCCGTTAGTCGCGTCGCCCGAGATGATCCGCCGGGCGGGCAGCGCAGTGCGAGCGCACGTGCGCCGGAGTCGGCCAAGCGCCCCCGAACTGCGGATTCCCCCGCCGAGCGACGGCCGTGATCGCACCACTTCACTGGGACGGCGCCGTGTTGGGCCACCGGAAGCGCTCGCGATAGGTAGACCAATCCCACGTGGACAGGAAGTCCTGCGCCGCCTCATAACCCTTGTCGAAAAGCTGTTCCAGACGCTGGCGGGACGCGCTGAAGTCGAGCACGCCGACGTCGGTCGATTCGACCAGGATGGCGCGGGAACGGACCCACGGCTGGTTCAGCTGGGTCTGGTCATGACCGACCAGCATGGTGGTGAGCAGGCTCTCCAATAGCGAAGTCTGCTCGAAGAAGCGGAGTGGCCTCAGAGCGGGCATCACTTCACCGATTCCCTCGGCGATTCTGGGTACCACCGTGATCCCGAACGTGGGCCGGCGGGGCGCCTTGCCATCGAGACGGTCGAAGGTGTCGATCGGAAAATTCGACAGCACACCGCCGTCGACCAGGGTGGATGGCCGCCCGGTGGCGCTGACCAGGGTGACCGGTCGGTAGAAGAACGGAATCGCCATCGAAGCGCGCACCGCGTCGGCAACGGATTGTTCATCGGCGTCGAGCCCGTAGAGCCGCCGGTAATCCCATGGCAGCCGCACCAGTTGGGCTGCCGTCACGTCCGCGACGGTGACCACCAGCCTGCTACGGCGCAAGTCCGGCAGGTCATCTTCATCGAGGTAGAGGTCACCGAAAGTCTCGACACCCAGGTTCTTCAGCTCGCTGCGTACCCACTCATGGGCGAAGTCGCCGCGATACATGCTCGTCTCCCGCAGCAGGCCCCAAGCCGCTCCGATGAAAGGGACAGGCGGTGCGTCGCGCCATTTGCTCAGCGGCACCGACAGCGCCAGTTCCTTGATCTCCTGGCTCGTCAGCTGTTCACCCTTGGATGCGGCCGCAAGAACCGCCGCGACGACCGAGCCGCCAGAGACGCCGGACACCCTCTTGAACGAATAGCCGGCATCCATGAGGGCGACGATGGCACCGACCAGGCCGATGAACTTGACACCCCCACCAGAAAGGACGACGTCCGCATGTTTCGGCTCGCGCATCTCGTTGTCGTCTTCCATAACCGCCCTTCCCCTCGCAACGCAGATCAGTCTGATCCCAGTTACTGCGCCATCGCTGCCAGAATCTGCTGGGCGGCCAGCGCCGGCGTCAGCTCCCCCGCCTTGACCCTGCGCTCGACGTCGGCGCGGATCTTGCGCACCGCCGGGTTGGACAGCACCCGGTCCAGCACCGTGTCGCGCACCATCTGCCAGGTCCAGTCGACCTGCTGGGCACGCCGGCGCGCCTCGAACTCGCCGGCCTCGGTGAGCACCCGGCGATGCCGCTCGATCGTGTCCCACAGCTCGGCCAGGCCGGTGCCCTCGGTTGCGCTCATCGTGAGAACCGGCGGCCGCCAAAGAATTTCACCTGCATGGATCAACCGGATCGCCGCGGAGAGCTCCCGCGCGGCCGACCGCGCCTCGGCCAGGTGCTCCCCGTCGGCCTTGTTGACGACCACGATGTCGGCCAGCTCCAGGGCACCCTTCTTGATGCCCTGCAGCGAGTCGCCGCTGCGCGCCAGGGTCAGCAGCACGAAGGTGTCCACCATGTTGGCGACCGCCACCTCCGACTGCCCGACCCCGACGGTCTCGATCAGGATCACGTCGAACCCGGCCGCCTCCAGCAGCACGATCGTCTCCCGCGTCGCCTTTGCCACACCGCCCAACGTGCCCGACGTCGGGGACGGCCGCACGTAGGCGTCATCGTGCACCGCCAGCCGCGCCATCCGGGTCTTGTCGCCCAGGATCGACCCGCCGGTGCGCGTCGACGACGGGTCCACGGCCAGCACCCCCACCCGGTGGCCGCGCTCGATCAGGTACATACCGAGGGCCTCGATGGTGGTGGACTTGCCCGCCCCCGGCACGCCGGTGATGCCCACCCGGTGGGCGCCGCCCGCGTCGGGCATCAGCTCCAGCAGCAGCTGCTGGGCCTGCTCGTGATGGTCGGGCCGAGTCGACTCCAGCAACGTGATGGCCCGCGGCAGCGCTGCCCGGTCACCACCGCGGACCGCGGCGGCCAGCTCCTCGACCGCTTGCGGACTCATCGGCTCGCCGAGCGTGAAGTCACTGCGAGATACGGCGCGATTTTTCGCACTGGCTTCACGCTCGCGGGTGGAAGACGGGTCACTGGCCCAGGTCGTAGCCCAGCCGCTCGGCCAGCTTGTGCAGCAGGCCGATCGCGGCGTCGGCGATCACCGTGCCGGGCGGGAAGATCGCGGCGGTCCCGGCGGCATAGAGCTCGTCGAAGTCGCCGGGCGGGATGACCCCGCCGACCACGATCATGATGTCGGGCCGGCCCACCTGCACCAGCGCGTCGCGCAGCGCCGGCACCAGCGTCAGGTGGCCCGCGGCCAGCGAGGACACCCCGATGACGTGCACGTCGTTGTCGGCGGCCTGACGGGCCACCTCCTCGGGGGTGGAGAACAGCGAGCCGACGTCGACGTCGAAGCCGATGTCGGCGAACGCCGTCGCGATCACCTTCTGGCCGCGGTCGTGGCCGTCCTGCCCCATCTTGGCCACCAGGATCCGGGGCCGGCGGCCGTCGGCCTCGGCGAACTTCTCGACCAACTCGGTTGCGGTGGCGATGTTGGTGGCCTTTCCGGCTTCGTCACGGTAGACCCCGGCGATGGTACGGATCTCCGCCTGGTGCCGCCCGTACACCTTCTCCAGGGCGTCGGAGATCTCCCCGACGGT
>NZ_JBYCLG010000212.1:0-10238 GCF_057473785.1 Mycobacterium sp. TH-M103 | reverse complement strand
GCATGCAAGGCGTTATCTCGGCCGGCGTCCGCAACGAAGACGAAGGCCTCTACCCGGTGCAGCACGGCTACTGGCTGCAGACCATGCAGGCAGCCCTCGCGCACGAGGCGAAGCAATCAGGGAAAGAATGCCAATGACCACCGTCGAGAACACCGAAACCGCCGCCAAGCTGATCACCCAGAACATGATCGAGCAGTTCCTCTACCGCGAGGCCCGCTACCTCGATGATCGCGAATTCGAGAAGTGGCTCGAGTGTTACGCCGACGACGTCGTCTACTGGATGCCGTCCTGGGGCGACGACGACCGCTTGGTCGAGGACCCGCAGCGCGATATCTCGCTTATCTATTACGCCAACAAGGGCGGCCTGCAGGATCGCGTGTTCCGGATTCGCACCGAGCGGTCCTCGGCCACATCGCTACCCGAGCCGCGGACCAGCCACAACATCACCAACGTGGAGGTGATCGACCGGCGCGGCGACCTGGTCGACGTGCGGTTCAACTGGTACACCATGTATTTCCGCTACAAGACCGTCGACCCGTACTACGGGACGTCGTTCTACACCATCGACTTCTCCCGCGAGCAGCCACTGATCCGGCGCAAGACCGTCGTACTCAAGAACGACTACATCCACCACGTGGTGGACATCTACCACGTCTGAAGGTGCCGAAATGACCACCGCCGCCGAGACCTACCAGGTAGCCTTGTCCTTCGAGGACGGGGTTACCCGGTTCATCAGCTGCCGCGCCGACCAGACCGTCGCCGACGCGTCCTACCGGCAACGGATCAACATTCCGCTGGACTGTCGCGACGGCGCCTGCGGCACCTGCAAGGCATTTTGCGAATCGGGTCGCTACGACGGCGGGGCCTACATCGCCGACGCATTGTCCGATGACGAGGCCGCAGCCGGTTACGTGCTGCCATGCAGCATGAAGCCCCGCTCGGACCTGGTGCTGCAGATCGCCAGCACATCCGACGTCGCCAAGACCCAGGCCGCCCGCTACAGCGGCAAGTTGACCGAGCTGCAACGCCTGACACCGACCACCATGCGGATCGGCATCGACGTCCCCAACCGGGGCGACCTGGCATTTCTGCCCGGCCAATACGTCAACATCGCCGTTCCCGGCACCAACGACACCCGTTCGTACTCGTTCAGCAACGCCCCCCACGAAAGCCGACTGACCTTCCTGATCAAGCTGACGCCCGGCGGCACAATGTCGAGTTACCTCACCGAGCGCGCCGCCGTCGGCGACGACATCGAGTTCACCGGCCCGCATGGCTCGTTCTTCCTGCGCGAGGCCGACCGGCCAGTGCTGATGCTCGCCGGCGGAACCGGGCTCGCGCCGATCCTGTCCATGCTGGGCAAGTTACGGGCCCAATCCAGTCGTCGCAAAGCACATTTGATCTACGGGGTGAGCACCGACGACGACCTGGTGGCTCTCGACGAACTGGCCCGGTTGGCTGACCAACTGCCCGGATTCACCTGGGACTATTGCGTCACCGACCCGGCCAGTAATGCCCGCAACAAGGGACCGGAGAAGGCTTACATCACCAGCTTGATCCAACCCCCGCATCTTTATGATGGCGACGTCGCGATCTATCTGTGCGGGCCGCCGCCCATGGTCGAAGCTGTCCGAAAGTTCGTCGCCGAGGCCGGGATCGAACCGACCGGCTTCTACTACGAGAAGTTTGCGCTCGCCATCCCCACTGCTGCAAAGCCGCCTGCGGAGCAGGCGAATCCGGCGCAGCATGACGAAGCGTTGTTGCCTGCACCCGACGCCCGCGCGATCGGACGTCAGATTCTGCTGCCACACGAGGAGATCAGCGCCTGGACCGGTTCTCCCACACTCACCGACGACACCCACGCAATCCGCCGGATCGCCGGGCAGGAAATGTTCCCGCCGCCCGCTGCCGGCGCGCCACCACCTTCCGTGCAGTTGGCGCCGGCGGTGGCCGCCGACGGTTACCAAATCGGCGAGGAGCATCCCGCGGTACACGAGTCCGACGCGTTGTTCGAAGCCCGGCGCGCCCTTGAGCTCGGCGCGCTGGAGCTAACCCTGGGACGATTGACCCGCCAGCAGCTGGCCGGCTACCGGCTGCTCGCCGACTCGACGCTGCCGTATGTCGCCGGCGACCGGTTCGTCGACGCGGCTCAGTACACCGAAACCAATGCCGCGTTTCATGATTACCTGTTCACGCTGACCGGCAACCAGCACCTGCTGCAGGCCTACCAGGCGCTCGGCGTCAAAGGCCGGATGGCCGCGGTGCTGCGCAACGCCACCTGGTGTCACCCACTGTGCGCGCAGGACCACGTCGATATCGTCGACGCATTCGAAGCCGGTGACCGCGAGGCCACCCGCGAACTGATAATCGCCCACGCCGAACGGTCCAAACAGACCATGCGCCGCGCCATGGCCGACGCGCTGAGCCAGCGACGACCGAGATTTGTCACTCCCGGACGCTTCGCCGGCGAGGTCGTCGTCGTGACCGGCGCGGCGCAGGGCATCGGCGAACACACCGCGCGGCGGATCAGCGCCGAAGGCGGCACGCTGGTGCTTGCCGACCGCTCCGAGCTTGTCAAGGAGCTCGCCGAAGATCTGGCGAGCATCGGCCCCGATACGCTTGCCGTCACGGCCGATCTCGAATCCGCCGAAGGCGCGAACACTGTCGTCCAATCGGCTATTGATGCGTTCGGGCGCATCGACGTCCTGATCAACAGCGTGGGCGGTGCGATCAACTTCAAGCCGTTCACCGAATTCACCGACGCCGAGATCCGCGCCGAAGTCGACCGCTCGTTGATGACCACGCTGTACTGTTGCCGTGCCGTACTGCCACCGATGGTGCAGCGCCGGCGGGGCGTGATCGTCAACATCTCCTCGGCGGCCGCCCGCGGCATCCACCGGATTCCGTATTCGGCGGCCAAGGGCGGGATCAACGCGCTCACCGCCTCGCTCGCCATGGAGTACGCCGGAGCAGGTATCCGCGTCGTCGCCACCGCGCCCGGCGGCACCCAGGCGCCGCCGCGGCGAATTTCTCGAGGCACCCCGGAACCCGGCAATGACACCGAGCGGGCGTGGTTCCAGGCCCATATCGACCAGACCCTCGAATCGTCGCTGATGAAACGCTACGGGACACTCGACGAACAGGTCGCCGCAATCTGCTTCCTGGCCTCCGACGAAGCCTCCTACATCACCGGCACGGTGCTGCCGGTGGCCGGCGGAGACCAAGGCTGACGCATAGCATGTGAACGTGAACATCGCGCCCGGTCCGTTCGTCGGGCGCGACCGCGAACTCGCCGAGCTGGCCCGTCACAGCGACGGGGTCCACGGCGCCGACCTGATCACCGTCGTCGGCGCAGCGGGCATCGGTAAAACGACGCTGCTGCGGAGGCTGGCCGCGCGGCATCCGGGCCCGGTGTGGTGGACACAGGCCGTGGAGTGGGAATGCGGCGTGCCCGCAGCGGTGCTGCGGCAACTTCTGCAGGACGACGTACCACCCGATCCCGTCGCTGCCGCCACCGCCGTGGCGGGCCGGATCACCGGCGAACCGGTTTTGGCGGTGATCGACGACGCCGAAAACGCCGATCCCGCATCCGTGCAGGCGCTGGCGACGGTGGTGCGGCGACACCGCGACCTACCGTTGTTGGTGGTGTTCGCGACGGCTGCCAACGACGGGGCGGCCAGGACGCTCGTCTCCGCCGAAGTGCGCCTCGAGGGGCTTGACGCGGCGTCAATCGGCGAACTCGCCGCGCTGTCCGGCCGGACGCTACATCCTGCAGTCGCCGAAAAACTGCGCCGGCATACCGGGGGCAACCCGCGTGACACGTTGGCGTTGCTGAACGAACTGCCCGCGTCGGTGTGGTCTGAGCCGGACTCCCGCTTGCCCGCACCCGCACACGTCGTCGCCGAGGTCCGCGCCCAACTGCAACGCTGCGACTCGTCCAGCAGGGCCCTCGTCGAGGCGCTGGCCGTCCTCGACGAGGATGATTCCTTAGGTGTCGCAGTGCAATTGGCGGGAATCGACGACCCACTGGGGTCTATCGACAAGGCTAACGGCGCGGGTCTGCTGGCCCCCTCACCGGCATACCAACCGCGGCTGCGCACCCCGCTGACCCGGGCCGCCGTGCTCGACCTGATGGGCGCGCGCGCCACCAGCGAGGCGCATCACCGTGCGGCGGAAATCCTCGCCGATCCGGTGCGCCGGCTGCGCCACCGGGTTGCGGCCACCCCGCTGCCAGACGCTGCTCTGGCCGACGAGGTGGACCAGCTCGCCCGGGAACGGGGTGCCGAAGGCGCCTGGGCGGAGGCGGCCGGGTTGTTCCGCGACGCCAGCCGGCTCAGCCCGGACCCGCTGTTACGCGACGAGCGGCTGACCCGCTCGGTCGACGCGCTGGTCGCCGCCGGTGACTGCAACGGCGCGGCCGCGCTGGTGCCCACCATCGAGAGTATGCGCGAAACACCGCTGCGCAACGCTGTGCTGGCGTATCTGGCGATCCTCCGCGGCCGCGCCGCCGAGGCGGAGGTACGGCTGCACCGAGCGTGGGACATCGTCAACGCCGAACGCGATCCGGAAACGGCTGCCCTGATCGCCCAGCGATTTGTCCTGCACTCGCTGCTCCGTTGTCGCGGTACGGAATTGGTGGACTGGGCCGATCGGGCGATCGCGCTGGCCGGCGACGACTCCCCCGCCGGGGTCGAGGCCGCGGCGATCCGCGGCCTCGGACTGTCGTCGTGCGGGCAATTCCGCACCGCGTCGGCCGCCTACGAGCAGCTTTCCTCCCGCGTCCGCCATGGCGCCCAGGCCCAGCGGGTCACCATGGGCCGCGGCTGGTTACAGCTGAGCCAGGGCGATATCGACGGCGCCCGAAGCAGTTTGGAGAGCGCAGTCGCGATGGCTACGCTGGGTGGCTCCACCCGCATCACACTCTGGTCGCTGGGCTGGCTGGCCCGGGTGCAGTTTCTCACCGGGGACTGGGACCGCGCATTGCACAGCGTCGAACAGGGCTATGCCCTTGCCGCGTCCACCGGTATCGTGCTGACCATACCGCTGCTGGCCTGGACCGCTGCTCAGGTGCATGCACTGCGCGGCGACTCGGAGCAGGCCGCTGCGGCGATCCGCGCGGCCGACGCGGTCACGCAGGACTACCAGCTGATGCAGATTCCGACGCTGCTGGCGCGCGGCCAAATCGCCGAAGCCGAGGCCGATTACCCGGCGATACGCCGAGTACTGGATCCACTCACCGCGCTGAACTCGGGCACGGTGCTACACGAGCCGGGCCTGTGGCCATGGATCGACCTGCTGGCCGCCGCGCTAGTCGTCGACAACCAACTCGACACCGCTGACGCGTTGCTGCGTCGCCATGAGGAGCGGGCGCGCGGCCACCGCTCCGCGATCGCACGTCTGCGCACCGCACGCGGTCGGTTACTCGGCGCGCGGGGCGATCTTCCCGCGGCAAGGGAAGCTTTCGACGAGGCGCTCGCGCTGCTCGACGGGCTGCCGCTGCGCTACGACCTGGCCCGCGCCCGTTTCGCCTACGGTCAGACGCTGCGCCGGGCCGGCAAGCGCCGCGACGCCGACGCCATGATCAGCGCCGCCCGCGAACTGTACCTGTCTTTAGGTGCGCAGACATTCGCCCAGCGCTGCGAGCGCGAACTCAAGGCCGGGGGTTTACACCAGCTACGTGGCCCGAGCGCTCATGTCGAACTCACCCCGCAGGAGGAAGCAGTGACTTCGCTTGTGGCACAAGGGCTTTCTAACCGTGAGGTAGCGGCAGAACTGTACATCTCACCGAAGACCGTGCAGTACCACCTCACCCGGATCTACGCCAAGCTCGGAGTGCGGTCACGCGCCGAGCTCGCCGCGCTGCGGCGCTGATCCGTCACCGGCGCCGCGGTCTTGGCCACCACGTCGGCGAAGTCCACACCCGGTGCGAGTTCGACGAGCGCAAAATCTTGGCCGCACACATCGAAGACCCCCAGGTCGGTGATCACCCGGCTGACAACCCCTTGCCCGGTCAGCGGCAGATCGCAGACACTGACCAGCTTCGCGGCACCGGTTTTGGTGACATGCTCCATCAGCACGATGATCCGCCCGGCGCCGGAGACCAGATCCATGGCCCCACCCATACCTTTGACCATCGCACCCGGAACCATCCAGTTCGCCAGGTCGCCGTTGGCCGCCACCTGCATGGCACCCAGCACCGCGACGTCGACGTGCCCGCCGCGGATCATCGCAAAACTGGTCGCCGAATCGAAGTAGGATGCCCCGGGAAGGACCGTCACGGTTTGCTTGCCGGCGTTGATCAGATCGGGATCAACCTGGTCCTCGTAGGGAAACGGACCGACGCCCAGGATGCCGTTCTCGGCGTGCAAGGTGACCTCCGAGCCGTCGGGCAGATGCTCGGGAATCAGCGTCGGCAGGCCGATACCGAGGTTGACGTAGTCGCCGTCGCTTAACTCGCGGGCAGCCCGCGCGGCCATCTGTTCACGCGTCCAGCTCATAGCTGCGCCCCCCTGGTCGTGCGCTTCTCAATGTCCTTGCGAGACGCCTGCTCCGGGGTCAGCGCCACGACACGCTGGACGAAGATCCCCGGCAGGTGAACCGCGTCGGGACCTAACTCTCCGACCTCGACCACACACTCGGCCTCCACGATCGTGACCCGCCCCGCCATCGCCGCCGGTGGGTTGAAATTCCTTGCTGCGGCGTGAAAACAGCAATTGCCGGCCTTGTCGGCGACGGCGGCGCGCACCAATGCGTAATCGGTGACGATGCCCTCTTCGAGCACCATGTCCTTGTCGCGGAACCGCCGGACCTCCTTGGGTGGTGACGCGATCGCGACACTGCCATCCGGACGGTAGCGCCACGGCAGCCCGCCATCGGCGACCAGGGTGCCGACTCCCGTCGGGGTGAAAAAGGCGCCGATTCCGCTGCCGCCGGCACGTAGCCGCTCCGCGAGGGTGCCCTGGGGAGTGAGCTCGACGGTCAGCTCGCCGTTGAGGTACTGCCTTGCGAATTCCTTGTTTTCACCGACATAGGAGGCGATCACCCGGGTTATGCGTTGCCCCTCCAGCAGCAGACCCAGACCGGCTCCGTCGACGCCGCAGTTGTTCGACACGATCGTTAGATCGTCCGCACCCTGCTCCAGCAGCGCCCCGATCAAGACCCACGGGACGCCCGCGAGGCCGAACCCACCGACGGCCAGGCTGGCTCCAGCCGGTATGTCCGCAACCGCCTTCGCAGCCGAGCCGACCACTTTGTTGAGTGTCATGGCCACTCCAGGTGTTCGATAATTGCAGGGGTGATGACGTCAGGCCGTTCGGCGTTGGCGAGATGTGCGGCATGCGAAACAACAAGCAGTCGACCATCCTTCACACCATTCGCGATCTCCTCCAGCTTGGCGGGCGGGGTGGCCGGGTCATCGGATCCGGCGACCGCAAGGGTGGGCGCAGCGATCATCGACAAGTCGTCACGGAGGTCGAGTGTGGCGATCGCCTCGCAGCACCCCGCGTAGCCTTCGGCCGGGGTGGCGGCGACCATCGACACGTATGCGGTCTCGAGATCTGGATGTGCCATCAGGTATTCACGGGTGAACCAGCGCTGCACGACGGCGTGCGCGACCGCATCGCAGCCATGTTCGCGCACGACCGCGGCCCGATCGGTCCAATCCGAGGCGGGCGGCAGCCGAGTTCCGGTGCACAGCAGGACCAGTCGGTCGACCCGCCCAGGGTTACGGGCCGCGACCCGCATCGCCGTCATACCGCCCAACGACAGCCCGACCAGGTGCGCCCGCGTGACGCCAAAACGGTCGAGCAGCGCCAGTAGATCATCGGCCAAATCGTCGATCGTGTACGGGCCCAACGGAACCGTGGATTCACCGTGGCCGCGGGTGTCGTAGCGCACGACCCGGAACCGCTGCTCCAGAGCGTCCAACTGTGGCGCCCACATCCGATGGGTGGCGCCCAGCGAATTGGACAGCACCACAACCGGGCCGTCGTTGCGGCCGGTGATCACGGCATGGACCTCTACCGCAGTCATCGCACCGCCTCGAAGACCGCGGCCAGCCCCTGGCCGCCACCGATACACAGGGTCTCCAACACGTATCGGGCACTGCGCCGTTGGGCCTCGTAGGCGGCGGTAGCCAGGATGCGGGCACCGGTGGCACCGACGGGGTGACCCAACGAGATACCCGACCCGTTGGGGTTGAGCCGTTCGTCGAGCGGATCGAGATTCCATTCGTGCAGCACCGCCAATACTTGCGCTGCGAACGCCTCATTGAGCTCGATGAGGTCGATATCGTCGAGGCTCAGGCCGGCCCGGTCGAGTGCGATAGCGGTGGCGCTGACCGGGCCGATACCCATCGTTTCGGGGGCGCAGCCGGTGACCGCCCACGATCGCAACGTCAACAACGCCGGCAAACCCCGTCGTTCGGCCTCTGCCCGTGTCGTGACGACACACATCGCGGCGCCGTCGTTCTGCCCCGAGGCATTACCGGCGGTGACGGTCGATTCCGGGTCCAGCGTGGCCCGGATCGGGCGCAGTGCCGCCAGCGCCTCGATGGTGACCCCGGCGCGGGGATGCTCGTCGCGGTCCACGACGGTGTCCGGTTTGCCGCGTTTGCCGGCTACCGTGACGGCGACCAACTCCTCGGCGAACTTACCCGCGTCGTGGGCCGCAACGGCGCGCCGATGGGAACGCACCGCAAGGTCGTCTTGCTCGCGACGGGTGATGCCGTAGGTTTTGCGCAGGTTCTCCGCGGTTTCGATCATGCCGCCAGGCACCGGATGGTCCGCGCCGCCTGCCGTCAGGCGGGCCCGGTCGAGGCGATCCATCAGCTCGATGCCGCCCTGGCGCACCCCGGTGCGCAGACCCAGCGCGTAATGCTCCACGTTCGACATCGACTCCACGCCCCCGGCAATCGCCAGCCGCGCGGCACCGGTGGCGACCTGCGCCGCCGCGTACAGCACTGCCTGCAAGCCCGAGCCGCAGCGGCGATCGATCTGCAAACCCGGAACGGCCGTCCCCAGACCGGCGTCCAACGCAGCGATCCGGCCGATCGCCGGCGACTCGCCGTTGGCGTAACCCTGACCGAGGACCACGTCGTCGACATCGCCCTCGACCAAGCGCGCGCGACGGACAAGTTCGCGTAGCAACTGCGTGGCCAGTTCGGTGGCCGACAGTGGTGCGAGCACGCCTCCGAAGCGACCGACCGGGGTGCGAAGCGCCGAGCAGATGACGATATCGACGTCTGTCATGTCACGAACTGCCACCCGCTCTACGCTACTGAGCTGCCGTCATAACCTGAAATATCTATTTTGTCATGATTAAGAGGCGTGAAGTCTTAATCCGAAGTAAGGCTTGGCCCGACTACCCCGACACCCGCACAACCCGTCCGGCGCCGTGAAAATCACCGCTTGTCCGGCACCGTCACCCCGGAGCATCACAACGCCAGAGTGAGCACACCAAACCGAGGTTCATCAGTCTGCGATAACGAACGATAATGACGCGGTGAGCGACAGGGAAGCGATAGAGGAAACCGGCCTGTTGGACGGCTTGGACGGCGCCATCCGCGCGGAGCGGACTGAGCTCATCGCCTGGCTGCTGCAGCAAGGCTTTGATGTGGACCAGATCCGCGAAGAGATCGCTCCGACGCTGCTGCCAGTACGTCGAGCGCTGGGTGATGACGGCAGCCACGTGTCGGCACGCGCGATCAGCGAAGCTCACGGCATCGACTTGCACGTGTTGCAGCGCATCATGCGGGCATTGGGGCTGCCCAGGGTGGACGATCCAGACGCGGCCGTCTACTTACGCGCGGACGCCGAGGCCGCCGCGCGCCAGCAGCAGCTCATCGAGTTTGGTCTGGATCCCGACCGTGTGGTCCTCATGGTCCTCAGGCTCAGCGAAGGGCTTTCGCGCGCCGTCCCGGCGCTGCGATACGGCGTATTGTCGGCGGTCCTGCATCCTGGAATCACCGAGCTCGAGGTTGCACAGGCGCACGAGGCCTTAGCAGGCAAGATCGCTCCGCTGCTGGGCCCGTTGATTCGTGACATCATGTTTGTGCAGTTGCGTCGAGCGGTGGAGGGCGAGGAGCTCAACGCCAGCGAGCGGGCTATCGGCGCGGCGCTCCCCGGGGCTCGTTTACTCACCTTCGCATTCGCTGACATGGTTGGGTTCACTCGCTTGGGCGAGGTGGTGCCGCCAGAGGACTTGGTGGTGCTAGTTGAACGGCTGGCCGATCTCGCACG
>NZ_JBYCLG010000211.1:0-9670 GCF_057473785.1 Mycobacterium sp. TH-M103 | reverse complement strand
CGCCGACTCCTCGCGGTGCGTCGACTCGACCACCGCCACCAGCGCGTCGGGGCCGAGCTCCAGCAATTCATCGAACATGTGTTCGAGTATAGGGGGCCGCACTGACACGGGTCGCGCAACTCGTGGGCCCGATCGCGGTCTACGGCGTGACGAGGACCTTGCAGTGCCGCTCGGGGTCGGCCAGGTCGTCGAACGCCGCGCCGACCCCGTCCAGGCCGACCTGCCCGGTGATCAACGGGGTGACGTCGATGTCGCCCTCGGCGAGCGCGCGCAGCGAGTCCGCGAACTCCTCCGGGCTGTAGGCGAGCACGAACTGCACGTTGATCTCCTTGGCGATCGCGAAGAACGGGTGCACCGTGTCGGCTTGCATGCACACGCCCGCGACGACCAACCGCGTGCCCGGCCGTGCCCGTAGCAGCACGTCGTCGATGATCCCGGGCACCCCGACCGCTTCGAACACCACGGCCGGTTTGACGGTGTCGAAGGGCGACCCCTGCGCCGGGTCCAGCGCCCGGTGCGCGCCCATCGCGGCGGCCAGCTCCCGTCGCGTGGGGGAAAAGTCGGCGGCCACAATGTCTTCCACGCCGCGCGCCGCGAGCGCGGCGATGATCGCGATGCCGATCGGGCCGCAGCCGAGCACCAGGGCGGTCTCGCCGGGCTGCACCCCCGACTTGTTGACGGCGTGCAGTCCCACGGCCATCGGTTCGGTCAGCGACGCGTGCCGGAAATCCAGGCCGTTGGGGACGGGCAGCAAAAGCGGCGCCGAGAGCAGCATCCGCTCCGCGTAGCCACCGATCGTGTTGTTGCTGTACACGATCGGCTCGACGCCCTTGGCGGACAGCACCACCGGAATCGACGTGACGAGAGTTCCGGCGGGGTGTGTCTCGGTGTCCGGCCCGGCTTCGAGCACCTCGGCGCTGAATTCGTGGCCCATGAAGACGTCGCGGCCCAGGTCGATGTTCATGCCGCCGCCGCCCGACACCCGTTCGGTCATCGCGACCACCTCGTCGCCGTGCGCGGCGAAATGCAGGTCGGAACCGCAGATCCCACACGATCGGACGGCGACGAGCACCTGGCCGGGTCCGGGCACCGGGTCGGGCACGTCGTCCCGGTAGACCATGCGACCGCCCCGCAGCACCGATGCGCGCATCACTTCACCACCCCTTCGTGCTCGGAGGTGTGCTCGCCGATGGCCTTCACCACGGCCTCCCCGGCGCGCCCGAGCAGTTGGTCGCGCTTCGCCTTCGCCCAGTCGTGCGACGACCGCGCCGCCGCCAGCTGCCCCTTGAAATGGGGAATTACCTTGCGGGCGAACAGATCATAGCAATGGTACGTCGCCTGCGGGGATGCCCAGTCGTGGCCGAGCATCAGCAGCGTGCCGAACCCGCCGGAGCGCTCGAGCAGGTCTTCGATGTGGGCGATGGCGTCCTCGGGTGTGCCGATGCAGCAATTCCCTTTGGCCGCGTAGTCTTCGACGAACTGGTGGGGTGTCTGGGCGCCCTCCACGGAGTTGGCCAGCGGAACGAAACCGGCCGCGCCGAAATAGTTCGCGAAATCCTGCAGCCCGTAGGTGCAGTCGTCGATCGCCTGGTCGCGGCTGTCGGCGATGTGCATGATGCTCAGGACCCGCCAGCCGGACCGGTCCGGTTCGTCCCGGCCGGCTCTGGCGGCCTGCTCGCACACCACGTCCCAGGTGTTCTCCAGCGCGGCGTAGCCGCCGGGCACCGACATCGACAGCGACAGCAGGGACGTGCCCAGCGTGCCGGCCAGCCGCGGCCCCGACGGCGAAATCATTGCCGCCGTCGAGATCTCGGGATAAGGCCAGGTGTAGGGGCGGATGTGCAACTGCGCGTCGCGCAAGGTGAACCAGTCGGAGTGCCGGTCGATGCGCTCCTCGGGCGCGGCGCGGAACAGGGCCAGGATCGCCTCGAGGGACTCCTGCATCATCCGCCGCTGTTCTACCGGGTCGATGCCCATCATGTAGGCGTCCGACGGCAGCGCACCGGGGCCGGCGCCGAACATCACGCGGCCGCGCGTCAAATGGTCCAGGAGCACCCAGCGGTCGGCGACCATCAGTGGATGGTGATAGGGCAGGGAGACCACGCCGGTACCCAGCCGGATGTGCTTGGTGCGCTCCGCGGCGGCGGCGATGAACACCTCCGGGCAGGCGATCAACTCGTAGCCGCCGGAGTGGTGTTCGCCGAACCAGGCCTCGTCGAAACCGAGGCGGTCCAGTGCGACGACGCGCTCCATGTCGTATTCCAGTGCCACCGTGGGTGATTGGCCGGTGGGATGAAACGGTGTGATGAAGACGCCGAAACGCAGGGGCATGCTCATCGCAACTCCAATCCGCCGAGAAAGTCCAGCAGTAGGGCGTTCACCTCGTCGGGTCTTTCCTGTTGCAGCCAGTGCCCCGCGCCCTCGATCATCTCCTGGCGGTACGGGCCCGAAACCACCTTCGACGCGCGGTCGGTGCGGGTGAACGTCAGCACCGGGTCGGCGGTGCCGGCGACGAACAGGCACGGCACGGCGATTTTGGCGTCGGCGAGTTCGGGGGTCGTTTCCCAGTTGCGGTCGAAGTTGCGATACCAGTTCAGGCCGCCGGTGAAGCCCGTGCGGGAGAACTCGCCGATGTAGTGGTCGAGCTCCTCTTGGCTGAGCCAGTCCGGCAGCTCGGCGGGTTCGGGGAGGCGCTCGATGAAGCCCTCCGGCCCCGGGGCCACCAAGCGGATCGACGCGGCTTGATCGTCGGAGGCCCGCAGACCGCCCAGCATCCGGCGCATCGTGCGCGCGGGGTCTGCGTCCAACTCGGCGTCGGCGACGCCGGGCTCCTGGAAGTACAGGATGTAGAAGAAGTTGTCCCCGGCGATCCTGCGCCACGCCGCCGTCGGCGCCACCCGTGGCCGGGGCACCGGCGGCACGCTGAGCGCGGCGACGGCGGCGACCCGGTCCGGGTGCAACAGGGGCGCGTTCCACACCACGGAGGCACCCCAGTCGTGGCCGACCCACACGGCGCGCTCGGCGCCGACATCGTCGAGCAGGCCGACCAGGTCGCCCGTCAGCGCGTGGATGTCGTACGCCTCGATCGCCTCCGGGCGGGCGGATCCGCCGTAGCCGCGCTGGTCAGGTGCCAGCACGTGGTAGCCCGCGTCGGCCAGGACCGGTATCTGGTGCCGCCACGAGTAGGCCAGTTCGGGGAATCCGTGGGCCAGGATCACCACTGGCGCGCCGGGGTCACCGGCTTCCACCACCCGTAGCCGCACGCCGTTGGTGTCTACTAACCGTTCGGTTGATGTCGCCACCACCACACCAAATCACAACCGCCGGGGGCTGAGAAGTGCGTGCCGCGATCGCACCCGCATTGGGATAGCGTGTCGACTCATGCGGCTGGACCACGTCGTGCTCTGGACGAGCGATCCGCGCGTCGCGATGGACTTCTACTCGCGGGTGGTCGGGCTCGAGCCGGTGCGGTTCGACGAGTTCGAGGCCGGCGACGCGCCATTCCCGAGCGTGCGCGTGTGCGAGGACTCCATCATCGACCTTCTGCCGGTGGACAACGTCGCCGCCACCGAATCGTTGACGCGGGTAGCCGGGAGCGCCGGGCACCGGGTCAACCACGTCTGTCTTGCGATGTCGAAATCCGAATACGACGCCCTGGATCGGCGCCTGCAGGCCGAGGGCGTCGACACCGGGGCGCGGCTGGACAACTCGTACGGGGCCCGCGGGTGGACGCCGCAGGGATACTATTTCGCCGATCCGGACGGCAACGTGGTCGAGGCCCGGTACTACGAGCGCTGAGTTGCACGCAACATCGATCGCGCTGGCGAATGCCGAACCGATCGGGAACTGCCGGTCGTTATCTGGACAGGACGGCATGCATGATGGCGGTAACCCGCTGCGCCCGGCTCGGCCGGGCTGGCGATTACCGCGCGGCATGATGGCGGTAACCCGCTGCGCCCGGCTCGGCCGGGCTGGCGATTACCGCTAGCGGTAACCTGGACTTTTTCAGCTACGTGTGCGTCGGAAGGACCTGGCCCCTAGGGCCGATGATTGATGAACCGAAAAAATCTGACTCGCACCCTCGTCGCGATCGCGGTCGTGGTGCTGCTCGGTTGGTCGTTCTTTTACTTCAGCGACGACACCCGCGGCTACAAGTCCGTCGACACCTCGGTGGCGATGGCCCAGATCAAGAGCGACAACGTCAAGAGCGCGCAGATCGATGATCGCGAGCAGCAATTGCGGCTGACCCTGAAAAAGGGCAACGGCGAGACGGACAATTCCGACAAGGTCATCACCAAATATCCCACCGGATATGCCGTCGACTTGTTCAACGCCCTCAGCGCCAAGAACGCCAAGATCAGCACCGTCGTCAACCAGGGCAGCATCCTGGGCGAGCTGCTGGTCTACGCGCTGCCGCTGCTGCTGCTGGTGGGGCTGTTCGTGATGTTCTCGCGCATGCAGGGCGGCGCCCGGATGGGCTTCGGCTTCGGCAAGTCGCGCGCCAAACAGCTGTCCAAGGACATGCCCAAGACCACGTTCGCCGACGTTGCGGGCGTCGACGAGGCGGTCGAGGAGCTCTACGAGATCAAGGACTTCCTGCAGAACCCGGGGCGGTACCAGGCGCTGGGCGCCAAGATTCCCAAAGGCGTGCTCTTGTACGGCCCGCCCGGGACGGGCAAAACCCTGCTGGCCCGCGCGGTCGCCGGCGAGGCGGGCGTCCCGTTCTTCACCATCTCCGGTTCCGACTTCGTCGAGATGTTCGTCGGCGTCGGCGCGTCGCGGGTTCGTGACCTGTTCGAACAGGCCAAGCAGAACAACCCGTGCATCATCTTCGTCGACGAGATCGACGCGGTGGGCCGCCAGCGGGGTGCGGGACTGGGCGGCGGTCACGACGAGCGCGAGCAGACGCTCAACCAGTTGCTGGTCGAGATGGACGGGTTCGACCCGCGGGCCGGTGTCATCCTGATCGCCGCCACCAACCGCCCCGACATCCTGGACCCGGCGCTGCTGCGCCCCGGCCGCTTCGACCGGCAGATCCCGGTGACCAACCCCGACCTGGCGGGTCGTCGCGCGGTGCTGAGGGTGCACGCGAAGGGCAAACCGATCGCCCCCGACGCCGACCTCGACGGGCTGGCCAAGCGCACCGTCGGAATGACCGGTGCCGACCTGGCCAACGTCATCAACGAGGCGGCATTGCTGACCGCCCGGGAGAACGGCACCGTCATCACCGGCGCCGCCCTCGAGGAGGCGGTGGACCGGGCGGTCGGCGGGCCCCGCCGCAAGAGCCGGATCATCAGCGAGCAGGAGAAGAAGATCACCGCCTACCACGAGGGCGGACACACCCTGGCCGCGTGGGCGATGCCCGACATCGAGCCGATCTACAAGGTGACGATCCTGGCCCGGGGACGCACGGGCGGCCACGCGGTCGCGGTGCCGGAGGAGGACAAGGGCCTGCGCACCCGCTCGGAGATGATCGCGCAGCTGGTGTTCGCCATGGGCGGGCGCGCCGCCGAGGAACTGGTGTTCCGCGAGCCGACCACCGGCGCGGTCTCCGACATCGAGCAGGCCACCAAGATCGCGCGCGCGATGGTCACCGAGTTCGGCATGAGCTCCAAGCTCGGGGCCGTCAAATACGGCTCCGAGCACGGCGACCCGTTCCTGGGCCGGACCATGGGCAACCAGGCGGACTACTCGCACGAGGTCGCCCGCGACATCGACGACGAGGTGCGCAAGCTGATCGAGGCGGCGCACACCGAGGCCTGGGAGATCCTCACCGAATACCGCGACATCCTCGACACCCTGGCCGGCGAGCTGCTGGAGAAGGAAACCCTGCACCGGCCCGAGCTGGAGGGCATTTTCGCCGGTGTCGAGAAGCGGCCCCGGCTCACCATGTTCGACGACTTCGGTGGCCGCATCCCGTCGGACAAACCGCCGATCAAGACGCCCGGCGAGTTGGCCATCGAGCGTGGCGAGCCGTGGCCCCCGCCGGCCCCCGAGCCGGCCTTCAAGGCCGCGATCGCGCGGGCCAGCCAGGCCGCCGAGGCCGCTCGGGCCGAGGGAGACAACAACGCCCACGGCGGGAACGGCTCGCGCGGCGGGCAAGCCGGCAACCGGCAGGGCGCGCCGCATGGGGCCACCCAGCCCGACTACGGCGCCCCGGCCGGCTGGCACGCGCCCGGCTGGCCGCCCCAGGAACAGCAGCCGGGCCACTGGTATCCGCCGCAGCAGCCCCGGCCGCAGCAGCCCTACTGGCCGCAGCCGGCGGGCCACGGCCACTACCCGGGCCCGGCCCAGCCGTCCTACCCGCCGTTCCCGCCGTATCCGCCACCCGGCCAGTCGGGCCCGGATGCCGCCCCCGATCCGGGACGGTCGCCCGACCAGGCAGAAGAAGACATCCGCCGGTTCAACCCGCCGGCCAGGGGCTGAGAACGGAGAACCCGATGGCCTTACCGGATCTGGACTCGGACGCCTCCAACGCCGCCGGATGCGTACGGTCGTTCGACCAGCAGCGTGCCGAGGCCGCGATCCGCGAGTTGCTGCACGCGATCGGCGAGGACCCGGACAGGGACGGTTTGCGGGACACTCCGGCGCGCGTGGCGCGGGCCTATCGCGAGATGTTCTCCGGGCTGTACATCGACCCCGACACCGTGCTCAACACCATGTTCGACGAGGACCACGACGAACTGGTGATCGTCAAGGAAATCCCGATGTACTCGACCTGCGAGCACCACCTGGTGTCGTTCCACGGGGTGGCCCACGTCGGCTACATCCCCGGTGACGACGGCAGGGTGACGGGTCTTTCGAAGATCGCGCGGCTGGTCGACCTGTACGCCAAGCGGCCCCAGGTTCAGGAGCGGCTCACCAGTCAGATCGCGGACGCGCTGGTGAACAAGCTCAATCCGCGGGGGGTGATCGTCGTCGTAGAGGCCGAGCACCTGTGCATGGCGATGCGCGGTGTCCGCAAGCCCGGCGCCGTCACCACGACCTCCGCGGTGCGCGGCCAGTTCAAGAGAAACGCTGCCTCGCGAGCCGAGGCGCTCGACCTCATCCTGCGGAAGTGAGCCTGCGCCTGTGCAGGTCATGGGGGTTGTGAACGTCACCGACGATTCGTTCTCGGATGGCGGTCGTTACCTCGATGCCGACGCCGCCGTTGCCCACGGTCTGGCGCTGGTCGCCGAAGGCGCGGAGATCGTCGACGTCGGGGGCGAGTCCACCCGCCCCGGTGCCACACGGATCGACCCCCGGGTCGAGGCGTCCCGCGTCGTCCAGGTCGTCAAAGAGCTTGCCGCGCAAGGCGTCACGGTGAGCATCGACACCATGCACGCCGACGTGGCCAGGGCGGCACTGCACAGCGGCGCGCGCATCGTCAACGACGTCTCCGGCGGGCGGGCCGATCCGGCGATGGCGCCACTGCTCGCCGAAGCGGGCGTGCCCTGGGTGCTGATGCACTGGCGACCTGTGTCGCCCGACCACCCGCACCGCGCCCCCCGCTATCGCGACGTGGTGGCCGAGGTGCGCGCCGAGTTGCTCTCCAGCGTCGACCAAGCGGTGGCCGCGGGCGTCGACCCGGCCAAGTTGGTGATCGACCCGGGTCTGGGTTTCGCCAAGACGGGACAACACAATTGGGCGCTGCTGCATGCCCTGCCCCAGCTGGTCGCCACCGGGATCCCGGTGTTGCTGGGCGCCTCGCGCAAACGGTTCCTCGGGACCCTGCTGGCCGCGCCCGACGGGTCGCCGCGGCCGCCCGACGGCCGCGAGACGGCGACTGCGGTGATCTCCGCGCTGGCCGCCCTGTACGGTGCCTGGGGGGTGCGGGTGCATGACGTGCGTGCCTCGGTCGACGCCGTCAAGGTCGTCGGGGCCTGGACGCGCACCGGGACTGGACACCATGGCTGATCGAGATGGCTGATCGAATCGAATTGCGCGGCTTGGCACTTCACGGCCGACACGGGGTCTTCGAACACGAGCGCGCCGATGGGCAGGAGTTCGTCGTCGACATCACCGTGTGGATCGATCTCGCCGACGCGGCCGTTAGCGACGACCTGGCCGACACGTACGACTACGGCGCGCTGGCCCGGCTGGCCGCCGACGTGGTGACCGGACCGCCCCGCAACCTGATCGAGACGGTTGGGGCCGAGATCGCCGACCAGGTGATGGGAGATCGGCGGGTGCACGCCGTCGAGGTGGTGGTGCACAAGCCGTCGGCTCCGATTCCGCAGCAGTTCGCCGACGTGGCGGTGGTGGTCCGGCGCTCGCGCCGCGGCGGCCGCGGCTCGGTGGTCCCGGCGGGCGGGACGTCATGACGCGCGTCGTGCTCTCCATCGGCTCCAACCTGGGGGATCGGCTGGCGCGGCTGCAATCGGTCGTCGACGGGCTGGGCACGGCGGTGCTGGCGGTGTCGCCGGTCTACGAGACCGATCCCTGGGGCCGCGTGGACCAGGCGCCGTTTCTCAACGCGGTGCTCATCGCCGACGACCCGGCGTGCGGCGCGCAGGGCTGGCTGGGGCGAGCGCAGGAGTTCGAGCGTGCGGCCGGCCGGGTTCGCGGCGAGCGCTGGGGCCCGCGCAACCTCGACGTCGACCTCATCGCCTGCCACGGCGACGCGGAGGTGATCTCCCGCGAGAACAACCTGACGCTGCCGCATCCGCTGGCCCACTTGCGGGCCTTCGTGTTGATCCCGTGGCTGGCCGTCGATCCCGACGCCCGGCTGACGGTCGCCGAGGGGCCGCGCCCGGTCGCCGGACTGCTGGCCGAACTCGAACCCGCCGACCGGGAGAGCGTCCGGTTGACCGACCTGACGCTCGTGCCGCGGGAAAGCTGATGGGCCCGACCCGCAGACGCGACCTCACGGCCGCGGTCTTCGTCGCCGCGATGCTGGGCTATCTACTGGTCACCGCGCTGTACCGGTGGTTCCCGCGCATCACCGTCTGGACCGGGATCTCGCTGCTCGCGGTGGCCGTCGGCGAGGCGCTGTGGGCCCGCTACGTGCGGGCCAAGATCAGCGACTGCGAGATCGGACCCGGCCCGGGCCGGCTGCATCCGCTGGCGGTGGCGCGCAGCCTGGTGGTGGCCAAGGCGTCGGCGTGGGTGGGCGCGTTGATGCTGGGTCTTTGGATCGGGGTGCTGGTGTACTTCCTGCCGCGCCGGCCCTGGCTGCGCGTCGCTGCCGAGGACACAACCGGGACGGTGGTCGCGGCGGTCAGCGCGCTGGCGCTGCTCGTGGCGGGGTTATGGCTGCAGCATTGCTGCAAATCGCCCCCGGAGCCACCGGAGCACGGGGAGGGTGCCGAGAACTAGCGTTCCCGGGTCGTCGCGGAGGTCGAAGCGAGAATCGCCGGACCGGCGCGACACGCGGAATGACCTCGCACAGGTACAGTCGGGCCATGACCGTTCTGTCCCGCGGCGCCCGGGTACGGCGCGGCGGCCGCAGGCCGGGTTGGGTGCTCTTGACCGCGTTGCTGGTCCTTGCGATGGGGGCCAGTTCCGCACTGGTTTTCACCAACCGTGTGGAACTTCTCAAGCTCGGGGTGATCCTGGCGCTGTGGGCCGCCGTCGCGGGTGCCTTCGTCTCGGTGCTCTACCGTCGGCAGAGCGACGCCGACCAGTCACGGGTGCGTGACCTGAAGCTGGTCTACGACCTGCAACTGGACCGGGAGATCTCGGCCCGCCG
>NZ_JBYCLG010000210.1:0-19496 GCF_057473785.1 Mycobacterium sp. TH-M103 | reverse complement strand
TCGATGGTTGTGGTCATCCTGTCATCTCCCTACGCCGGCATTACCCGGTCAGGTTCGTACGGTCGACGGCCCCGAGCCGTCCTCTCAGCGCACTGGCCATGCGCTCCCGCGGTGTGTTCTGTTGATCGACCTCTCAGCGAGGCTACCCCCGCCCGGGCCCGTCCGGCACCCGGGCGGGTGGTCAGGCTTCGTGCGGAGTGGGAAGATATGCAGGTGTACCAGCTCCCGGGCACGGGTTCCGAGACGCCCATGGGAACCCGCGAACAGCCGCCCGGGCTGGTCGGGACGGCTCCGGGCTACCTGAACGTCGGCGCCTTCCGGTTCTGGTTCCTGGGCCAGCGCTGGGAATGGTCGGACGAGGTCGCCAGGATGCACGGCTACGAACCGGGCGCCGTGACGCCGACGACGAAACTGCTGCTCTCGCACAAACATCCCGAGGACCGGGCGCACCTCCAGGATCTGCTCGACTACGCGCTGCAGTCGGGGCAACCGTTCTCGAGCCGGCACCGCTTCATCGACACCACGGGCCGGGTGCACGACGCGATCGTGGCGGCCGACCGGATGCTCGACGAGCGGGGCGTCGTGGTGGGCACCGCCGGTTACTACATCGACCTCACCGCCACCTTCGACGAGGCCCGCCAAGAGTTGCTCGACGCCGCCCTGCCCGACCTGTTCGAGAGCCGCGCGGCCATCGAGCAGGCCAAGGGTGTGCTGATGTTCGTCTACCGGGTCAGCGCAGAACAGGCCTTCCGGGTGCTGCAGTGGCGCTCCCAGGAGACCAACACCAAACTGCGCTCGCTGGCCAGGCAGTTGCTCGACGAGGTCTCGACCCTGGCGGCGCCGACGGCCGCCGTGCAGAGTCAGTTCGACCACCTGCTGTTGACGGTGCACGAACGCATTCCCCCGGAAGAGGGCGGCTGACCACCGCAATCGCGGACGCGGTCGGTCGGGCGGGGTTAGAATCCAGACATTGCGGTGCGCGACAAACGCATCCGCGTGCCGCGTCATCGGGCTCTGCGGCAATTTGACACGTCCGTCGGGCGAGAGGCGCGGAATTGTTGGCGGTCGAACACGAGGCCCACGAGGATGCCGTGGTGGTCCGGATCAAAGGTGATGTCGATTCCAGTACCGTCGACGAGCTCACCGCTCAGCTCACCTCGGCGCTCGAGCTGGCCGCCACGCACCCGGCCAGGCTGGTCGTCCTCGACCTGCAAGCGGTCGATTTCTTCGGCAGCGCGGCCCTGAACGCGGTGCTCGACTGCCACGAGGCGGGCCAGGCGGCCGGGACGGCGGTCCGCCTCGTCGCCGCCAACGACCACGTGCTGCGGCCGATCCAGGTCACCGAGCTCGATCGTGTCTTCGACATCTACCCGACGCTGCCGCAGGCACTGCAGCGCGAGCGGCGGCAATGAACGGAGGGCTACCGGCGGACCTCGCGGCTGCGGCCGCGCTGGGCGGGGAGATGGGCCGGCGGTTCGCCGAGTTCGACTGGGCGGCCCACCCGCTGGGCCCGCCGCAGCAGTGGCCCGCCGAGATGCGCGCAGCCGTGGCCACGACGCTGACGTCACGGTTCCCGCTCGTGCTGTGGCTCGGCACCGACGACCTGTTCCTGGTGTACAACGAGGCCTACATCGAGATCCTCGGCGACAAACACCCGGCCGCCCTCGGCCAGCCCGGGCGCGACGTGTGGTGGGACATCTGGGACTCGATCGGCTCGATGCTGGCCGGGGTGGTCGCCAGTGGGGAGGCGACCTGGTCGCGTGACCTGATGCTGCCGATGGTCACCGCCGGCCGGCGCGAGGAACGCTACTTCTCGTTCACCTACAGCCCGCTGATCTCCGCCGAGGGCCGGCCCTTCGGCATCTTCTGCCCGTCCTACGAGACCACCGACCGGGTGCTGGGCGAGCGCCGCCTGCACCTGCTCAACGCGGTGGCGGCGGCGACGACGGAGGCGCGCAGCTTCGACGATGCGGTCGAGGCCGCCGTCGCGGTGTGCGCGGGCCAGCCCGCCGACCTGCCGTTCGTCGCCGTCTACGTCCAGGAGGCGGATTCGGGCCGGCTGGCGCTGTGCGGCGCGACGCCGACCGTGTCGGGGCTGTTGCCCCGCACGCTGGAGGAGCTGATCGAACCGGATTCGGCGTCGCGCTCCCGGGCCGAGTTGCGGCTCGTCGACGACGTGCCTGCGGCCATCCCGGGTATCGGCGAGGTCCTGGGCGACGACTGCCCGCAGCAGGCGCTGGTGTTGCCCCTCGGCGAAGCATCGACGGCCGGTGCGCTGGTGGCGGGGCTCGCTCCGCGACGTCGCCTGGACACGCTGTACCGCGGCTTCTGCCAGCTGCTGGCCGACCAGTTGTCGTCGACGTTCGCGCAGATTTCCTCCTTCGAGCAGCAGCGGCAGCGGGCCGACGCGCTGGCCGAGCTGGACCGGGCCAAGACGGCCTTCCTGACCAACGTCAGCCACGAGTTCCGCACCCCCCTGGCGCTGCTGCTCGGGCCGCTCGACGACGCCCTGTTCGACGCGCCGCCCGGGAGCATCCTGGCCGAACGGCTGAGCACCGCCGGGCGCAACGCGCGCCGCCTGCAGCGGCTGGTCGACTCGTTGCTCGACTTCTCCCGCATCGAGGCCGGCCGGGCGAAAGCGAAGCTGGTGTGCACCGACGTCGGCGCGCTCACCGAGCACATCGCGTCGTCGTTCAGCGAGCTGTGTGACCGGGCGGGGCTCGACCTCGTGCTGGACTGCGCCGCGGCGACCGCCGACGTCGACCCCGGCATGTGGGAGACGATCGTGTTGAACCTGCTGTCCAACGCGGTCAAATACACGCTGCGGGGCTCGATCTCGGTCGGGGTGCGCGCCGAGGCCGGGTGCTGCGTGGTAGCGGTCCGCGACACGGGGGTCGGGATCGGCGCCGACGACCTGGACCGGCTGTTCGAGCGCTTCTACCGGGCCGACACGGCGCGGGGCCGCAGCGTGGAGGGCACCGGAATCGGGCTGTCGCTGGTCCGCGGCCTGGTCGAGCTGCACCGCGGCAGCGTGCACATCGACAGCAAGGTCGATCGCGGGACCACGGTGACGATCCGGCTGCCGGAATCGGTCGACGGCGCCGCGGTCGATCATTCGCCCGCCAAGCTGCTCGACGAGACGCTCGACGCGACCAACCCGTACGTGGCCGAGGCGACGCAGTGGGTGCAGTCGGGGCCCGCCGAGGAGCCGGCCGCAGCCGGTGCGCCCGGTCGCCCGGTGGTGCTCATCGCCGACGACAACGCCGACATGCGGGCCCACCTGAACCGGGTGCTGTCCGCGCACTACGAGACCGTCCTCGTCGCCGACGGGGGCTCGGCGCTGGCCGCCGCGCGCAGGTGGCACCCCGACGCGATCGTGACCGACGTCATGATGCCCGGTGTCGACGGGTTCGGGCTGGTGGCGGCCATTCGCGCGGATCCGGCGTTGGCGGCCACGCCGGTCCTCATGCTGTCCGCGCGGGCCGGCGCCGAGGCCATCACCGAGGGCTTCGCCGGCGGGGCCGACGACTACCTGCCCAAGCCGTTCCGCTCGCAGGAACTCGTGGACCGGCTGGCCTCCCGGCTGTCCGCGGTGGGCCGGGAGCGCGACCGCCAGCAACGCGAGGCCCACCAGCGGCTCGCCGCCGATCTGGTGCAGCTCGACTCGGCGCTGCAGTCCGCCGACTCGGTGGCGGGGATCCTCGAAGCGTTCTCCAACTCGCCCTTCGGCTCCGGTGACGCCGCGGCGGTCACGATCGGGGTGGTCGACGGCGAGCGGCACATCCGGTTCGAGTACGCCGGCGACCTCCCCAGGGAGCTACGCGACCGCTACCACGTGGCCTCAATCGACGCCCCGCTGGTCGGCGCGGACGTCGTGCGCACCGGCGAGCCGATGATCATCCCCGACACGTTCGACCTCCCGGCGCGCTACCAGCACGCGGTGCAGGACACCGCGGCCAACGTCCGCGCGTGTGTCGCGCACCCGCTGCGCGACGGCGCGGGCCGGGTCGCGGGCGTGCTGGCGTTGCTGTGGCCCGCGCCGCGCCAGTTCGAAGCCGCCGAACTCGAGACCTTCCGCCGGATGGCCGAGCTCACCCAGTCGGCCCTGGACAGGGTCCGGGTGATGGCGCGCGAACACCGCATCGCCGTCGACTTCCAGGAACACCTGCTCGACCTCAACCGCGGCTCGACCGCGGGGGTCGTCGCGGCGGTGTACCAGCCGGCCGGGGAGGCGATGCGCGTCGGCGGCGACTGGTATTCGGTCACCCCGCTAGCCGCGGCGGGCAGGGTCGGGATATCGGTCGGCGACGTCGTCGGGCACGGCCTGTCCGCCGCGATCGTGATGAGCAGGCTGCGCGCCGTGGTGGCCGCCTCGGCGCTCACCGCCCCCGAACCGGACGCGGTGCTGACGGCGTTGGACCGGTACGCGGCCAGCGTCACGGGCGCCCGCTGCGCGACCGTGGCCTATGCCCTCGTGGACGCCGGGGCCGAGGCGGGGGCCGCCACCGTCAGCTACAGCTGCGCCGGGCACCCCTACCCGCTGGTCATCCCGGCCGACCGGGCCCCGGTCTTCTTGGAGTCCGGCCGCCGTCCCCCGGTCGCCGTCACCGAAAGCGCCGCCCGCGACGACGCGCCCACCGCCACGGCGACGACGCGGCTGCAACCGGGCAGCCTGATCCTGCTCTACACCGACGGGCTCATCGAGCGGCTCGGCGAGACGCTCGACGACGGGTTCGCGCGCCTGAAGTCCGTGGCCGCGGACTGCGCCGACCTGCCGGTCGAGTCCCTCTGCAACGAGCTGCTGCGGCGGATGAGCCCGGCAGCCGGCTTCCGCGACGACGTCGTGCTGCTGGCGCTGCGTCCCAGCCACGCGGCCGCGCTCAGCTTCGCCACGGTGGTGCCCGCCGCGGCGGCGCAGATCCCCGTCGCGCGCGGCCGGCTCCGGGGCTGGCTGAACAGCATCGCCGTCGTCCCTCGCCGCGAGCTGGACATCTTGCTGGCGGCGGGCGAAGCCGTCACCAACGCGATCGAGCACGGCAGCGGGGGCGAGCCGCACAAGACCGTCTCCGTCGAGGCGTTCCTGCGCCGGGACACCGTCGCGATCACCGTCAGCGACACCGGGCAGTGGGTCAGCGATTCGTCGGCCAGCATGCGCAACCGGCGTCGCGGGCGCGGCCTCACGCTGATGGGGGGCCTGGCCGACCGCGTCGACACCGTGCGCACCCCCGCCGGCACTCGGGTCACGCTGGAGTTCGACCACGCTCTGACCGGCTAGGGCGTGTCAGACCTCCTCCATCGCCTCGCCGAGTTCCTCGAGCAACTTGTTGTGGTGGTTGTTCGCCATGATGTGGCCGGCGGCGATGACGAGGGCCACCGGCCAGTCGATGAGTTCGAAGGCCGCCAGGGCGGCCAGTCCGCCGTAGTACGCCAGCTGCTCGGGCCGCGGAATCTCCACCTGCCCCACCAGCGGCAGATTCACTGCAAACGTCTCGCCCTCGCGGATCCTCTGCACCGCCTCGTGTTGCGGCGTTCCCCGGCGCGCCTGCTTTTCCGCCATCATTTGCCTTTCTGTAACGAAGGGTTTCCCGCCCCGCCGGGTCACCCGGCAACGGTCGGGGTTATGACAATGTCCGAAACCCTGGCGGATCCGCTGATATCGCCGGTTGCTTCGGCGCTCGCCGTGCCCCTGAGGCACGTCTATGCGTTGTTGTGGCGCGTGGGGATTGTGGAGATTGTCCCGACCGAGCGGCCGCGCCGTCAATCGGCGGATCTGTGTCCGGACTGCCCCATCTCTCCGCGATACCGTTCACCACGGCCAGGGCGACCGTCGCGGCCGCGGCGCTTCCCAGAGCCTGCGCCCAGCCGAGCGGATCCAGCGGAGTGCAGCCGAGTAGCTGGCTGACCACCGGGATGCTGATCAGGGTGGCCATCGTGGCCATCGAGCCGACCGTGGTGAGCAGCACCAGCGGTGCGTGCGAATCCAGCAGCGTCTGGCCCAGCTCCGCGCCCACCAGGGCCACCAGCGCGACGGTGGAGGCGCGCCGGGGCAGGCCGGTGACCCCCGCCATCGCCCACGCCGCCGTCGCCGCCGCGGCCGTGGTCGTGCCGCGGACGGCGACGGCGCGCCACAGCGCGGGCTGATCCGGGCCGCGCAGCCCCGGGTTGACGGGACCCCTGGGCTTGCTGACGGCGAGCGCCGCGGCCGGCAGCGCGTCGGTCATCATGTTCACCAGCAGCAGCTGCCGGGTGTTCAGCGGCGAGGTACCCGTCAGCGCGCTGCCGATGATCGCGAACAGCACCTCCCCGGCGTTGCCGCCGAGCAGCACCGAGACCGCCGACTGCACCCGCTGCCAGAGCTGGCGTCCCTCTTCGATGGCCTGCACCAGGGCCTCGATGCGGGCGTCGACCAGCACCACGTCGGCCGCCATGTGCGCCGGGTCGCTGCCGCCGGCGACGACGCCGATGCCGACGGAGGCGGCGCGGATCGCGGCCGCGTCGTTGGAGCCGTCGCCGACCATCGCGCACAGCACGCCGGCGGCTTCCAGCGTCTGCACGACCTGGACCTTGTTCTCCGGTGTCATCCGCGCGAAGATCACCCGTTCGGTCACGACGCGTTCCTGATCCTTGCGCGACAGCGCGTCCCACTCGCAACCGCTGATCACCTCGTCAGCTCCGACCGCCAGCCCCAGTTCGGTGGCGATGGCCGTGGCGGTGATCGGGTGGTCGCCGGTGATCAGCTTGACGCCCACCTGCTGCCGCCGGAGTTCGGCCAGCAGGCCGGCGGCTTCGGCGCGCGGGGTGTCGGACAGGCCGAGGAACCCGGCCAGCGTCAGACCGTCCGAGCAGTAGTCGGCGATGCCGTCGGGGTCGTCGCGGAGCCGCCGCGCCTGCTGCGGGGTGAGCCGCCGCCGCGCCACCGCGATGACCCGCAGCCCGCGGGCGGCCAGCTCGCCGACCGCGGGCTCGGGGCCCGGGGCGCCGCAGGCGGCCAGCACGACCTCGGGCGCCCCCTTGACGGTGAGTTCGTGATCGGTGACCGACGCCGAGAACGACCTGCCGGACCGGAAGGGGAGGTGCGCGTCCTGTGGCGGCACGGCCGTCGGGGTCCCGAGGGCCTCGGCGGCCGCCGCCACGATGGCGGCGTCGGTGGCGTGCACGTGCGGGTCGCCGTTGGAGGTGGGGGCGGCGTGGGCGGCGCAGCGCAGCACCTCCTCGCGGGAGTGTCCCGGCGCCGGGTGGACGTCCGTGACGCGCAGGCGGTTCTCGCTGAGGGTTCCCGTCTTGTCGAAACAGACCACGTCGATGCGGCCCAGCGCCTCCACCGAACGCGGCACCCGGACCAGCGCGCCGAACCTGGTCAGCCGTCGCGCCGACGCAGCCTGGGCGAGCGTCGCCACGAGCGGCATGCCCTCGGGCACCGCGGCCACGGCGATCGCGATGCCGCTGGCCACCGCCTCGCGCAGCGCCGTGCGCCGCAGCATGCCCAGCGCGCCGACCAGGGCGCCGCCGGTCACGCTGACGGGGAAGGCCCGGTTGGTGAGCTGGCTGAGCTGGTGCTGCAGGCCGACCTCGGAGGACAGGTCGGCGGACACCAGCTCGGCGGCGCGGCGCTCCTGGGTGTCGGCGCCGACCGCGGTCACCAGGGCGACCGCGGTGCCCGCCTCCAGGGTGGTGCCGGCGTAGAGCATGCAGCGGCGCTCGGCGAGGTCGGCGCCGGGCGTGGCCTCGACCTGCTTCTCCACCGACAGCGACTCCCCGGTCAGCGTCGACTCGTCGACCTCGACGTCGACTTCCTCGACGATCCGCGCGTCGGCGGGCACCACCTCGTGCGTGCGGACCTCGATCAGGTCGCCGGGCTGCAGCTGCGCGGCGATGACGTCGGCGTAGACCCGCTGCCCGTCCGGCCCAATCACCAGCTTGCGGGCGGGCGGGATCTGTTGCGCCAGAAGGTGATTCAGTCGGTTCTCGGCCCGCAGCCGCTGGCTGGCCGCCAGCATCGAGTTCGCGGCCAGCACCGAGAAGACCAGCACCGCGTCCACGGGCGAACCGAGCACCGCGCTGGCCGCCGAGCCCAGCGCCAGCACGGGCGTCAGCGGGTCGGTCAACTCGGCGCGCACCGCCTCGAGGAACTGCAGGAACGCACGCGCCCGGGTGTCGGGCTGCGCGGCGCCGATCGCGGCCAGCGCGAGCCGGCCCGGCTCGCCGGCCGGGTCCGACTCGGGCGCGGGCAGCACCGCGCGGACCTGCTCGACCGACATCGCATGCCAGTCGTGCACCGGGCCCGGCCGGGGCGCCTCGGCGCCGATGATGCCGCGGGCCAGCAGGTATCCCGCCAGCAGCCCCGCCGCCGCGCCGGTGTTGATCGGCCCGGGCCCCAGGCCGCGCACGCCGGGGATCATAAGCAGCGACCCCATGGCCGTCGCCCCGGCCGCTATCCCGGCGCCGCGCCGGGTGGCGGCCCGGGCCGCCGGGAGGGCGCGCAGCACCCGCCACGCGGCGGCCAGGTCGGGCAGCAGCAGGTCGGCCTCCCAGGGGAGGGGATCGGTGTCGTGGCGCGGCAGAATGCCCAGCGCCACGTCGGCCTTGGCCAGGGTGCGGCCCGGCAGCGCGGACAGCACCGCGACGGAGCGGCCCGCGCGTTGCAGGTCGGCGACCGTCGCGGCGAGCGCGTCGTCCAGGGGTCGGCCGCCGGGCGCTCGGAGGTCGTCGAACGCGTGCCGCAGCTCGCCCAGCGCGTCGACGTCGACCGACACCAGGTCGGCCCCCGACCGGTGGGCCTCGGCGACCACCGCCGCGGCCAGCGGATCGTGGGGCGGGCGGAACAGTGCCTCGACCGCGGAACCCGGATCGGCGGCCGAGATCCCGGGGACCGGGTGCCAGCCGGCCCGCAGACCGTCCCTGGCCAGGACGAGCTGGGCGCGGTTCCACGCCGCGGGCACCTCGTCCTCGGCGGCGCCGCGCACGCGGGCCACCTGCAGGCCGCTGGTGCACAACGCCCTGGGGTCGACGACGATCGCGTCGATTCGGTCCAGGCGGCGCAGGGCGTCGGGCCGCAGCGTCAGCACCGCGTGCCGATCGGCCAATCCGTGCCCGAGCGCCGCGGCGAACGCCTCGGGTGTGGTGCGGCTCGCCTTGGGCGCGGTCACCAGCACCGCGGTCGCGGCCAGGTGCACGCTGCGGGTGGTGGCACCGATCAGGCCGGCGCTGACGGCCTGCATCAGCGCGAAACGGCGGCCGGCGGCGTCCAGGGGTCTGGCGGGCCGCGGCCGGCGCTCGGGCGTCGGGGCCTCCCACTCGGCGCGGCGCGCCAGTTCCGCTTCGTGCAGGCGCCACACCCGCGCCTCGGCGCGGCTCTCGGCGGCGCGCAGGGACTGCATGAGCAGACCCACCGACAACGCCCCCGGGGACTGGGTGACGGTCTCGGCGGCCACCCCGGCCAGGGCCAGCACGGTGTCCGTCGCGGGCCGGCCGATGGCGTTCTCGACCAGCCGCCGCGCCCAGGGCTGATAGTCCACCGCGACGACGCCCGCCAGCACACCGATCGGCGCCCGCGGCCAGTGCAGGACGCGTCCGGTCAGCGCGATGCCCAGCCCGGCCGCGTTGGCGGCCACGGTCACCGCCCTGATCACCGGCACCGCGCCCGTTGCGGGCGGCTCCACCGGAGGCGCCGCGGGTTCGGCGGGGGTCTGCCCGGGCAACTCGCCCGCGATCGCCCGGGCACCCTCGCGCAGCGGAATGGCCGCGATGTTCAGGGACGCGCCGGCCAGGGCGGTGGTGGTCCGGACCCCGGAGACCAGGACGCGCAGCGGTATTCGAATGGAAGAGGCGGCAATGCTCAAGGGCTGCTCAACGGATCCCCGACTAGTTGGTGCTGCGCAACTCGCTCGCGCCCGGCCGGCGCCCGGCCGTCTTCTTGGCCGCCGGCTTGGCGGCCTTCTGGGGCACCGCCTTCTTCGGCGCGTCGTCCGTCGGCACCGGCTTCAGGTTGGCCTTGGGGGGCGGTTCGGTTCTGCGGTGCATGCGGTGCAGCAGCAGCGCGCCACCGCCCACGGCCAGCAGCACTGGCCACTCGACCAGGCCGGCCACCCCGAGCGCGCCCATGGCCAGCGCGGCCGCCGGCGTGGAGTGACTGCCCGAGCTGACGCCGCGCTTGATGCCTTCGGCGGCACCTGTGACGCCGCCGACGATCCCGTTCACCGCCGCGCCGCCCACGGCGCCGGCGGCGGCGGTGGCCGCGTCGGCCGCGCGGTTCACGGCGTTACCCACGCTTCGGGCTGCCCCACCGACGACACTCATGATGGCTCCTGATCTCCGGCCATCCTCGCGGCGACCGGTCGACGTCGCCTGTATACCCGTTGAACGGAACGTAAACAGCGGCAACGAAATTTTCCCTGTATCTTTCCAAACAAAAGCCTGCCACGCTACTTGGTCGCAATACAACGAGCCGGCGCGGGCGAATTTCCACCGCTCCATCCGGTTTAGCCGTCGCGCAAATCCACCAGCACCGGGGCGTGGTCGCTGGGCGCTTTTCCTTTACGTTCCTCTCGGACGATCTGCGCGGCGCTCACCCGGCCGGCCAACGCCGGCGAGGCCAGGATGAAGTCGATGCGCATGCCTTGTCTCTTGGGAAAACGCAGCTGGGTGTAATCCCAGTAGGTGTACACGCCGGGGCCGGGCGTGAATGGCCGCACGACGTCGGTGAATTGCGCGTCGACGACGGCCTGGAAGGCCCGGCGCTCGGGTTCGGAAACGTGGGTGGCTCCGGCGAAGAATTCGGGGCTCCAGACGTCTTCGTCGGTGGGCGCGATATTCCAGTCGCCCACCAGGGCGATCTGCGCCGCGGGGTCGTCGTGCAGCCAGCCGGCCGCCGCGTCGCGCAGCGCGGCGAGCCAGTCCAGCTTGTAGCCGTAGTGGGGGTCGGCCAGGGTGCGGCCGTTGGGCACGTACAGGCTCCACACCCGCACGCCGGCGCAGGTGGCGCCCAGCGCGCGGGCTTCCGGGGCGGGGTCCAGCCCGGGTTTGGCGCTCCAGCCGGGCTGGCCGTCGAAACCGACCTGCACGTCGTCGAGGCCCACCCGCGATGCGATCGCCACGCCGTTCCACTGGTTGAAGCCGACGTGGGCGACCTCGTAGCCGAGTTCGAAGAACGGCAGGGTGGGGAACTGGCTGTCCGCGCACTTGGTCTCCTGCATGGCCAGCACGTCGACGTCGGCGCGGGCCAGCCAGTCCACGACGCGGTCGAGGCGGGTGCGAATGGAGTTCACGTTCCAGGTGGCCAGCCGCATGACTAGACGCTAGCGCCGACCGGGAAGTACCGGCGGCTGTGGTGCGGCCGGAAGCCCAGCGCGCCGGCGACGGCGGTCCGGGCCGGGTCGGCGTCCTCGCCGACCGCCAGGTAGCCGCGGGTCGCGCCGCGCCCCGCGGCCCAGGCGAGCAGGGTTTCGCAAACTCGGCGAGCGGGGGCCGCGTCGCCGGCGGCCGCCACCCACAGGCCCACCCAGCGGGCGCCGTCGGGGGCGTCGGTGACCGCTGCGCGCGCGGCCGCGGCGCCCGGTTGCACGCCGAACCTGAGCTCGCCGTCAGTGACGGCGGTCAGCGTGTGAATGTCGGGCCCGGACCGCGACGTCTGCAGCCAGCCGTCGTCCGGGCGGACCGAGAGGGTGACGGCCGCGGCGGGGTCGCCGGTGGCCATGCCGGCGACGTCGCGCACCAGAACCTGTTCGGTGCGTTCCGTCGTCAGCCTGGCCGGCAGCGACAGCAAGCGGTCCGGGATCGCCAGGCGCGGCGCCAGGCCGCGGCGCCGGTACCAGTCGACGATGGCGGGCAGTGTGCTCATGTGAGCTGAAATATCAAGCGGCAAAGCCGAATTGACCGTCATGCCGGCGCCGGGCGCGGCCCGCAGCAGCCAGCCGTCCAGCCAGGTGTGCTCGACGCCGGGCCAGGCTCTCGCGGCCGCGTGCTCAAGGGCGCGAATCTGGGACGTGCGTACCGGTGTGTCGGTCAGCACCCGCAGCGCCACGACGTCGTCGGGGGCGAACTCGACGACCGCGCCGGTCTTCGTCCGCACGCGCACCACCGGCTCGACCGTCAGCAGGTGCCCCACCGCGTCGGTCAGCGGGGGGACCGATCCGCTCGCGCGCCGGTAGCGCACCGCCACCCGCGTGCCGGGCTCTGGCCACGCGACCATCAGTGACCGAACGGGTCAGGTCCCTCGCCCGGCAGCCACGACAGGCCGGGCACACCCCAGCCGTGGGCCTTGACGGCCCGCTTGGCGCCGCGGGCGTAGCGGCCGACGAGGCGGTCCAGGTACAGGAACCCGTCGAGGTGCCCGGTTTCGTGCTGCAGCATCCGCGCGAACAGGCCGGTGCCCTCGAGCGTGACCGGGTTGCCCTCGGCGTCCAGGCCGGTCACCTTCGCCCACTTCGCCCGGCCGGTGGGAAAGGACTCGCCGGGGACCGACAGGCAGCCCTCGTCGTCGGCCTCTGGGTCGGGCATCGTCTCGGGCACCTCGGAGGTTTCCAGCAGCGGGTTGACGACCACGCCGCGGCGGCGCTCGCTCATCCCGCGGTCGTCGGCGCAGTCGTAGACGAAAACCCGCAACCCGTACCCGATCTGGTTGGCGGCAAGGCCGACGCCGTGCGCGGCGTCCATGGTGTCGTACATCGTGGAGATCAGCTCGGCCACCTCGGCGGGCAGCGAGCCGTCGGCGGCGAGCGGCACGGGTTCGGTCGGTGTGTGCAACACCGGGTCCCCCACGATGCGGATCGGTACGACTGCCATGATCGGCTAGCTTAGGCGCGTCGACCCCCGGCGAAGGCGGGCGGGCCGAAGCGGCCCGAGGTTGGGGGTACTTCCCAGCCGCGCAGCGGCGAGGGGGCGAGATGCGCGATCGGGCCGGGTGGGCGAGATGCGGGGCAATACGGCGACTCGCGGTCCGGGTTCGCCGCACCAGACTTCGCGGCGTGGTTCAATGTTCGCGCAAAACATGCCCGTAATTACGTCACCAGAGCAATTCGAGTATCCGCCGGAAGGGTCCAGGGGAAGCAATATGGACAGCGCCATGGCGCGGGCAAATCAGTCGGGGGACGACGCTGAGATCGCCGATGGGCTCACCCGACGCGAACACGACATCCTGGCGTTCGAACGCCAGTGGTGGAAATTCGCCGGGGTGAAGGAAGACGCCATCAAAGAGCTCTTCTCGATGTCGGCGACGCGCTACTACCAGGTGCTCAACGCGCTGGTCGACCGGCCCGAGGCGCTGGCCGCCGACCCGATGCTGGTGAAGCGGCTGCGGCGGCTGCGCGCGAGCCGGCAGAAGGCGCGCGCGGCGCGGCGGCTCGGCTTCGAGGTGACCTGACTCGCTACAGTGGGCTCGATGAAAGAGCGCGTCCCCGATTCCACGGGGCTTCCGCTGCGGGCCATGGTGATGGTGCTGCTGTTCCTCGGCGTGATCTTCCTGCTGCTCGGCTGGCAGGCCCTCGGCTCGGGGAACTCCGACGACGACTCGGCGTCGGCGGTTTCCGGCATGACCAGCACCACCAGTTCCCCGGCCGCGTCGACGACGACGCCCCGGGCCGACCAGGCGGACGTTCGGGTCTACAACATCTCGTCGAAGGAAGGCGTCGCCGGGCGCACCAAGGACGAGCTGACCTCCGCCGGCTTCCGGGTCACCGAGGTCGGCAACCTCACGGTGCCCGACGTCACGACCACCACGGTGTACTTCACCGACGCCGACGGTGAGCATGCCACCGCCGACGCCGTGGGCAAGAAGCTGGGCGCGCCCGTGGAAACGCGGATCCCCGCGCTCAGCGACCAGCCGCCGGGTGTCATCGTCCTGGTGGCGGGCTGAGACGTCCGGCCGCTCGATCGGTCTCGGGGCGCCGGGTTAGGCTCTCGTCATGCCTATGCTCGCCGGTCACCGTAATGCCGCTGCCGCCACCATGTCCGCACTGTCGACGTGCTTACTGGCCACCTGCGCCGCCCTGCTGAGTGCCTGTTCGCCGGGCCAGAACCCCGCGACGTCCCCGGGCACCACTCCGCCGGTCTGGACCGGCTCACCCGCGCCCGCCGCGTCCCCGGGCTCCGGGAACGCGGCGCCGGCCGCGCAGAGCATCATCACCGTGCTCAAGAACGCCGACGGCGCCGAGGTCGCGACCGCCAAGTTCGATTTCGCCGACGGTTTTGCCACCGTCACGATCGCGACGACCGGCCCCGGTCACCTCGCGCCCGGCTTTCACGGGGTGCACATCCACAAGGTGGGCAAGTGCGAACCCAACTCGGTCGCCCCCGGTGGCGGCGCGCCCGGCGACTTCAACTCCGCCGGCGGGCATTTCCAGGCGCCCGGGCATTCTGCCCAGCCCGACAGCGGTTACCTGCCGCCGCTTCAGGTCCGCCAGGACGGGACGGGGATGCTCGAGACCACCACCGACGCCTTCGGCATGGACGACCTGCTGACCGGCCAGAAGACCGCGATCATCATCCACGCCGGTGCCGACAACTTCGCCAACATCCCGCCGGACCGCTACCAGCAGACCAACGGCACGCCGGGCGCCGACCAGACCACGATGAACACCGGTGACGCCGGCAAGCGAGTGGCGTGCGGTGTCATCGGTTCCGGCTAACCGGGGCAACACCCGCATCGACTTCGCCCGCTCGCCGCGGCCGACGGTCGGGGTGGAGTGGGAGTTCGCGCTGGTCGACGCCGAAACCCGCGACCTGAGCAACGAGGCCACCTCGGTGATCGCCGAGATCGGCGAAAACCCGCGGGTGCACAAGGAATTGCTGCGCAACACCGTCGAGGTGGTCAGCGGCGTCTGCGAGACCGCGGGGGAGGCTATCGAAGACCTGCGTCAAACCCTGGGCCCGGCGCGGCGGATCGTCCGGGACCGCGGCATGGAGTTGTTCTCCTCCGGCACCCACCCATTTGCGCGGTGGTCCACCCAGAAACTCACCGACGCGCCGCGCTACGCGGAGTTGATCAAGCGCACCCAGTGGTGGGGCCGCCAGATGCTGATCTGGGGGGTGCACGTGCACGTGGGCATCCGCTCCGCGCACCAGGTGATGCCGATCATGAGCTCGCTGCTCAACTATTACCCGCACCTGCTGGCGCTGTCGGCGTCCTCGCCGTGGTGGGCCGGTGAGGACACCGGCTACGCCAGCAACCGGGCGATGATGTTCCAGCAGCTGCCCACCGCGGGGCTGCCGTTCCAGTTCCAGACCTGGGCCGAGTTCGAGGGCTTCGTCTACGACCAGAAGAAGACCGGCATCATCGACCACATGGACGAGATCCGTTGGGACGTCAGGCCTTCTCCGCATCTGGGCACCCTCGAGGTGCGGATCTGCGACGGCGTGTCCAACCTGCGGGAACTGGGCGCGCTGGTCGCCCTGACGCACTGCCTCATCGTCGACCTGGACCGCCGGCTGGAGGCGGGCGAGACGCTGCCGACCATGCCGCCCTGGCACGTCCAGGAAAACAAGTGGCGGGCCGCCCGGTACGGCCTCGACGCGGTGATCATCCTGGACGCCGACAGCAACGAGCGGCTGGTCACCGACGACCTCGCCGACATGCTGACCCGGCTGGAGCCCGTCGCCAAATCGCTGAACTGCCTCGACGAGCTGGCGGCGGTGGCCGATATCTGGCGGGACGGTGCGTCCTACCAGCGGCAGCGTCGGGTGGCCGAGGAACACGAGGGCGACCTGCGCGCGGTTGTCGACGCGCTGGTGGCCGAGCTGGAGATCTAGCGCGCATGACCGATGCCGAAACCCTTGAGCTGGCGATGTTTCCGCTGGAGTCGGCGCTGCTGCCCGGCCAGGACCTGCCGCTGCGGATCTTCGAGCCCCGCTACGGCGCGCTGGTGCGCCACTGCATCGAGAGCGGCGACCCGTTCGGCGTGGTGCTGATCTCGGCCGGCCGCGAGGTCGGCGGGGGCGATGCGCGCTGCGACGTCGGGGCCCTGGCCACGATCGGCGAGTGCGTCGACCACGGCGCGGGCCGCTACTCGCTGCTGTGCCGGGCGGGCGAGCGGATCCGGGTGTGCGAGTGGCTGCCCGACGATCCCTACCCGCGGGCCGCCGTGCGGCGCTGGCCCGACGAGCCGGGGGACCCGGTGACCCCGGCCCAGGTGCGCGAGCTCGAGGACCGCGTGATGGCCGTGTTCGCGCGCATCGCGGACGCGCGCGGAGCCGAACTGCCGGACCGCGAGGTGTTGTTGGGCCCGGCCGGGGGCGAGGATCCCGGGCAGCGGCTCTTCGCGCTGGCGTCGCGCGTCCCGATCGGGGCCGCCGACCGCTACGCCGTGCTGGCGGCGCCGTCGGTCGCCGAGCGGCTGGCCGCCTTCGCCGAGGCCGTCGACGCGCTCGCCGACGTGGTCGAATTCGAATTGTCCTGACATGAAGGTGCATCTGCAGATCGACGGCGCGCCGGCGGGCGCGCGGGCGAGCGCCACCGAGATCGCCGCGGCGGGCGCAGACGGCCTGTTCACCTTCGAGGGCCAGCACGACGTCTTCTTCCCGCTGCTGCTCGCCGCCGGCGAGACCCGCCTGGACCTGATGACCAACGTGGCGATCGCGCCGCCGCGCAGCCCGCTGCACCTGGCGCACGCGGCCTACGACCTTCAGGAGTACAGCGGCGGCCGGTTCCGGCTCGGCCTGGGGTCGCAGGTGAAGGCCCACATCGAAAAGCGTTACGGCAGTAAGTGGGAGCGGCCGGCGGCCCGCATGGCCGAAACCGTCACGGCGATCAAGGCGATCTTCGCGGCGTGGGAGGGCCAGAGCCGCCTGGATTTTCGCGGCGAGTTCTTCACGCACACGATCATGGCGCCCAACTTCAACCCCGGGCCCAACCCGTTCGGGCCGCCGCCGGTGCTGCTGGGCGCGCTGGGCCCGGTGATGACCCGCACGGCCGCCGAGTTCGCCGACGGGTTGCTGGTCATGCCGTTCAACAGCGCCCGCCATCTGGCCGAGCGCACGATCCCCGCCGTCGCCGAGGGGCTGCGCCGTTCGGGGCGGTCGCCGGGCGGCTTCCAGATCGTGGCCCAGGCGATGGTCGCCGTGGGCCGCGAGGAGGACGACCTGGCGGCCGCGGTCGACGGGGTGGCGTCGCTGATCGGGTTCTACGGCTCGACGCCGGCCTACCTGCCGGTGCTCGAGGTCGAAGGGTGGGCCGGCATCCAGCCCGAACTCAACGCGCTGTCCAAGCAGGGCCGCTTCGCCGAGATGCGGGCGATGATCACCGAACCGATGGTGGCCCGGATCGGGATCGCCGGAAGCCCCGACGAGTGCGCGCGGCAGATCGAAGAGCGGTTCGGCGAGCACGCCGGGGAGGTGTGCTGTTATTTCCCGGGCTACACCCCGCGCGGTCAGGACGTCGCCGACCTGATCGCCGCCCTGCACCGGGCGCCGCGATGACCCCGGCGGTGACGGTCGAGGTCGCCGCGGGCGTCGCCGTGCTCACCCTCAACCGCCCCGAGCACCTCAACGCCTATACCGCGGAGATGGGGCGGCTGCTCAGTGCGGCGTACTCCGAATGCGACCGCGACGACGACGTCCGGGTGATCGTGCTGACCGGCGTGGGCCGCGCCTTCTGCGCCGGCGCCGACTTCTCCGGCGGCGCATCGCCTTCGACTCCCCGGCAGACGAGACGTTTTCGGCGTCGCCGATCGACCCGGCTGCCTTCGAGCTGCGCAAGCCCGTTCTCGCGGCGGTGAACGGCCACGCGGTGGGCATCGGCCTGACGATCGAGCTGCAGGCCGACCTGCGTGTCGTCGCCGGGAACCGGGCGCTGCCCTCCGGCGAGGTCTTCGAGCACACGATGGAGATCGCCCGCGAGATCGCGGCCAACGTGGCGCCGATGTCGGCCGCGCTGTGCAAGCAGCTGTTGTGGGACAACGCGATCCACGGTTAAACGCGGGGCCCGGAACGCGGCGACCCATTTCGGAGCCCTGAGGTCCTATCCGGCTGCGGCGAACGCGCGCAGCGAATCCACCTGCACCGGATCCAGTGAGGGGCGCACGGTTTCGCGGGCCGCCGCCAGGTCGGCGGCCGTCACGTCGGCGGCGTCGATGGACCGCCGCATCGCGGCCAGCGCCGCCTCCCGCAGCAGCGCCACGCAGTCGGCCGCGCTGTAGCCCTCGAGCCCGGCGGCGATGTCGTCGAGGTTCACGTCGGCGCTCAGCGGTATCGATTTGCCTGCCGTGCGCAAGATTTCGCCGCGGGCGGCGACGTCGGGCGGTTCGACGAACACCAGGCGCTCCAGCCGTCCGGGCCGCAGCAACGCGGGGTCGATCAGATCGGGACGGTTGGTGGCGCCGAGCACGACGACGTCGCGCAGCGGGTCGATGCCGTCGAGTTCGGTCAGCAGCGCGGCCACCACGCGGTCGCTCACGCCGGAGTCGAAGCTCTGCCCGCGCCGGGGTGCCAGCGCGTCGACCTCGTCGAGGAACACCAACGACGGCGCGGAGTCGCGGGCCCGGCGGAACAGGTCCCGGATCGCCCGCTCGCTGCTGCCCACCCATTTGTCCATCAGCTCCGAGCCCTTGACCGCGTGCACGCTCAACTGCCCGGTGCTGGCCAGCGCGCGGACCACGAAGGTCTTGCCGCAGCCGGGCGGGCCGTAGAGCAGCACGCCACGGGGCGGGTCGACGCCCAGCCGCGCGAAGGTGTCGGGGTGCTGCAGCGGCCACAGGACCGCCTCGGTCAACGCCTGTTTGGCGTCGGCCATGTCGCCGACGTCGTCGAGGGTCACGCTGCCGACCGCCAGTTCCTGGCCGGCCGAGCGGGACAGCGGACGGATGACGCCGAGGGCGCCGGCCAGGTCGTCCTGGCTCAGCCGGGGTGGCTGCCCGTCGGTGCTGGCCCGCGACGCGGCCCGCAGCGCCGCCTCACGCATCAGCGCGGCCAGATCAGCGACGACGAAACCCGGTGTACGGGAAGCGATCTCCTCGAGCCGAAGGGCCTCGGTGGGCACCGGCTTCAGCAGCGCCTCCAGCAACGCCTTGCGCGTCGCGGCGTCCGGCAGCGGTAGGCGCAGCTCCCGGTCGCACAGGTCGGGGGCGCGCAGCCTGGCGTCGAGCTGGTCGGGTCGCGCGGTGGTGGCGATCAACGCGACGCCCCCGGTGGCCACCGCGGTGCGCAGCTCGCCGAGGATCAGGGCGGCCACCGGCTCGGCGGTGGCCGGCAGCAGGGCGTCCACGTCGGCGATCAGCAGCACACCGCCGCCGCCGCGAACCTGCTGCGCCGCCGCGGCCACCGCCGCGAGCCGGTCGGCGGGGCTCAGCGCGCCGACCTCGGGGCCGTTGAGTTCCACCAGCGGGCGGCCGTCGCACACCGCGCGCACCAGCGTCACCTTGCCCACCCCGGCCGGGCCCGACACCAGCACCCCCAGGTTGGCGCCGGCGCCCAGTGTCTCGAGCAGGTGCGGTTCGTCGAGCGCGAGCTTGAGCCATTCGGCGAGCTTGGCGGCCTGCGGCTGCGAGCCCTTGAGCTCCTCGATGAGGATC